>JAEUHO010000265.1 GCA_016795345.1 Planctomycetia bacterium
CGCCGGCGCGGGCTCGACGTCGCGGGCGTCGTGGTCGCGGGCCCGCCGACGCCGGCCGTCGTCGACGCGTTCCGCCTCCACGGCGGCGTCGGGACCGTGGTGACGCTCCCGACGCTCGCGGACCCCGCGCGCGACGTCGCCGCGCTCGCCGCCGCGTCGGACGCCGACCCCGCCGTCGACGCGCTGCTCCGCCGCCTCCTCGCGCCGCGCGGGACCGCGGCGCCCCCCGCGGACGACCTCCTCGCCCGCGACGCGGCGGTCGCGTGGCACCCGTACACGCAGCACGGCCTCGGCCGCGCGCCGCTGCCGGTCGCGTCGGCGGAGGGCGCCACGCTGGTGCTCGACGACGGCCGGCGCGTGCTCGACGGGCTCTCGTCGTGGTGGACGAGCCTGTGGGGGCACGGCCACCCCGCGATCGCGGCCGCCGTCGCGCGCCAGGCCCGCACCCTCGACCACGTGCAGTTCGGCGGCGCGACGCACCGGCCCGCCGTCGACCTCGCGGAGCGGCTCCTCGCGCTGGCGCCGCGGGGCCTCGCCCGCGTCTTCTACAGCGACGACGGCAGCACCGCGGTCGAGGTCGCGCTCAAGGTCGCGCTCGCGTGGCACGCGCGGCGCGGGGCGCCGGCCCGCACGCGGTTCGTGGCGCTCGAGCACGCGTACCACGGCGACACGGTGGGGGCCATGAGCGTGTCGGCGGACGGGCCGTTCGTCGCGGACTTCCGCGGCCTGCGGTTCGACGTGACCCGCGTGCCTCCGCCCGTGCGCGGCGCCGACGTCGCGGCCTGCGTCGAGGCGCTGCGCGCGACGCTCGCGCGCGAGGGCGACCGCGTCGCCGCGGTGATCGTCGAGCCGCTGCTGCTCGGCGCCGCGGGGATGCTCGTCTACGACGCGGCGTACCTGCGCGCCGTCGCCGACCTCGCGCGCCGGCACGGCGCCCTCCTCGTGGCGGACGAGGTCTTCACGGGGTTCGGCCGCACCGGCGCGCGGTTCGCCTGCGAGCGCGCGGGGGTCGCGCCGGACGTCCTCTGCGTCAGCAAGGCGCTCACGGGCGGGGCCCTGCCCCTCGCGGCGACGCTCGTCACCGCCGAGGTCTTCGACGCGTTCCGCTCGACGCGGACCGCCGACGCGTTCCTCCACGGTCACTCGTTCACGGCGAACCCCATCGCGTGCGCGGCCGCGCTGGCCGCCCTCGACCTGCTCGACGACGCGGCGCTCGCCCGCGCGCGCGCGATCGGCGACCGGCTCGGGGCGGGCCTCGCGTCCCTCGCCGGCGACCGGCGCGTGCGGGACGTCCGCGGGCTCGGCCTCGTGCGCGCGGTCGAGGTCGACGCCGGGCCGGGCGGCTACCTCGCGGAGGCCGGGCGCCGGATGGCCGACGCGGCCCTCGAGGCGGGCGTCTTCCTGCGCCCGCTGGGCGACGTCGTGTACGCCGTGCCGCCGCTCTGCGTCACCGACGCCGAGGTGGACCGCATCGCCGCGGCGATGCGCGCGGCCGTCGCCGCCGTCTGAACCCGTCACGCGACGAGGAGGTACAGGAGCGCGACGAACACGACGGTCCCGACCAGCACGACGCCCCACGTGGGCACGCGCGACCGCCGCGGCGGCGGGAGCGGGGGGCGCGCGCGGCCGGCGCGGCGGCTCGCGCGCCGGGGGGCGCGGTCGGCCGTCGAGGGCGGCGGGTCCGGCGGGGCGGGCGGCGGGATCGGCTCCGAGAGCGGGACGCCTTCCTTCGTGGCCTCCGCCGCCGCGACGCGGCGCACGATCGCGGGCGCCCACACGTGGAGGTACCGCACCAGCGGTCCGTGGCGCCGCGAGCTGCCCGGGCGGACCTGGGCGCGCAGCACCGCGAGGAGCGCGCCGTGGTCGGGGCCCCAGGCGTCGGGCAGCCAGTCGCGCATCGCGGCCACGCGGGCGAGCGCCCGACGGGCCGCCCCCTCGCCGATCGGGAGGTCGTCGGCGGCCCGGAGCAGCGCCTCGGCCTCGGCGCCCCGCACCGTCGGGTCGGGCGACGCGAGGGCGCGGGCCCGCGCCGCGGCCACGAGGCGGCGCGCGCGCGGCGGGTCCGCGAGGGCCGACCCGCGGCCGAGCGCGAGCAACACCGCCGGCGGCGCGTCGGGGCCGCGCTCGCCCGGCGTCCGGAGCGCCGCCTCGAGCGCGGCCAGGCTCGCCGTGTCGCCGTCCGCGGCCCAACGGTCGATCGCGGCGCACGCGTCGTCCACGTCGCCCGCCGCGATCCGGTCGAGCACCTGGTGCGGGCGGAGGTCGGGCGGGCTCCACGGGCCGAGCGCCGCCGCGACCGCCGCGTGGGACGCGAGGACCTCGCGGGCGCCCTCGTCGTCGGCCTCGACGCGCCGGTCGAACAGGCGCGCGTGCAGCGCCCGCCGCGCCGCGGCCGGGGTCGCCGTCGCCGGGTCGAGCCCGAGCGCGTCGAACGCGGGCTCGAGGCCGAGGGCGTCGCTCGGGTCCACGGTCAGTGGGCGTGCGGGAGGCCGCCCGGCGGGTGCTGGGAGAGCTCGACGAGCACGCCGAGCGCGCCCTTCGGGTGCACGAACGCGACGCGGCAGCCGCCCGCGCCGGGGCGCGGCGCCGTGTCGATCATGCGGACGCCCGCCGCCGCGAGGCGGTCCACGGAGCCCTGCACGTCGTCCACCTGGTAGCAGACGTGGTGGATGCCCGGCCCGCGGCTCGCGACGTGACGGCCGATGGGGCCGTCGGGCGACGTGCTCTCGAGGAGCTCGATCCGCATGCCGCCGCCGTCGTAGGCGGCCACGCGCACCTTCTCGGTGGGGACCTCCTCCTCGAAGAGCAGCTTCAGGCCGAGCACCTCGCCGTAGAGCTTCTTCGCGGCGGCGAGGTCCTCGACCGCGATCCCGATGTGGTCGACGCGCATGGCCGCAGCATCGCGGGGCGGCGGGCCCTCGGCAAGCCCGGCGTGCCGTGGGCGACCGGTCCCGCGCGCCGCCCGGTCGCTACTTCGGCGCCGGCGTCGGGTCCTCCGCCCGGTCGCTCCGGTCCCCGAGGGCGTCCAGCGCGCGTCGCGCCGCGACGGCGTCGCGGGTCCGGCGCAGCGTCTCCTCCAGCGCGTCCACGAAGCGACCCGTCTCCGGCGTCGGCGGGGCGGTCGCCGCGAGCCCGACGGCCCGGGCATACCGCGCGTGGACGGCCCGCGCGCGGGCGATCGCCCGTCCGGCCTCGTCGAGGCGCGCCTCCGCGTCCGCGCGCAGCGGCGGCGCCTGGAGCTCGTCGACCACGCCGAGGACGAGGGCGCGGGCGTCGTTCAGGTCGGCCGCCGCCGTAACGAGCTGCTCCGTCGCCCGCAGGCGCTCGAGCTTCGGGCCGCGCGGCCGCACGAGCTCGAACACGCCGCCGAGGGCGGCGAGGGTCACCGCCGCCGCGACGGCGGCCCGCCGCAGCCGGCCGCGCGCGTGTTCGTCGTCCGGCGGGCGCACGATCGCGATCGCGATGCAGAACCCCGCGAGGAGCCCGCCGCCGTGGGCCCAGTGGTCGATGTGGGGGACCGAGAGGGCGACGAACGCGTTGAGGACGGCCGTCTGCACCATGCCGTTGCGGAGCGCGATCCGCAGCTCGTCCGGGATGCCGGTCTGCGCCCGCGGCGCGACGCTGACCGCGAGGACGGCGCCCAGGAGGCCGAAGATCCCGCCGGACGCCCCCGCGCTCGGCGCGCCGCCGTGCCGCGCGACCGACAGCAGCGACCCCGCCACGATCGCGCCGAGGTAGGTCACGAGCCACCCGCTCCGGCCGAGGACCTGCTCGACGAACCGCAGCTGGATCAACGCGTAGCAGTTCACGGCCAGGTGGACGAGGCCGATGTGGAGGAACCCGCTCGTGAGGAGCCGCCAGGGCTCGTCCGCCAGCGACAGCGTCCAGTGGTTCGCCCCCCAGCGGACGAGGTCCGGGGTGGACGGGGCGCGGGCGTCCACGCCGGTCGCGACCATCACGACGAAGACCGCGACGTTGATCGCGACGAACAGCGGGCCGAGCAGCGTCCGCCGGACGTGGCGGAACAGGCCCGTCGCCCAGGCCTGGTGGGCGTCCATGTCGACGGGGATGGCGCGGCGCTCGTCCCGGCGGCGCGGGACGAGTTCGGTCGGGCCGTCGGGGGGCGGAGGGGCGGCGTCCACGGCGGGAGCGTATCCTGTCCGGGGGCCCTCGCGGCCCCGGAGGTCCCTCGCGTGCGCCGTGCCGCCCTCGCCTCGTTGCTGCTCGTCGCCGTCGCGGCGCCGGCCCTCGCGGCCGACGCGCCCGCCGCGAAGCGCCCGCCGCGCCGCATCGAGAAGTACGACGGCCCCGAGATCCGCTGGGCGCGGTCGTGGCAGGACGCGAAGGACGAGGCGGCCGAGCGCGGCCTGCTCGTGTTCCTCCACTCCCACGGCTCGACTTGAGGCCCGTGCCACGTCCTCCACCGGTCGGTGTTCCGGGACGTGGACTACGTGACGTGGGCGAACGCGGAGACGGTCCACCTCCTCTCCTACGCGCTCGACAAGGCCGCCGAGGGCCCCGAGCCCCTCCTGACGGTGGACCGCGACGGCACGAAGACCGAGGTCCTCGCGGCCTACCCGATGTTCACCGCCGAGGAGGCGGAGGAGCTCGCCGCCGACGTGGACCGCCACGTGAAGTTCCCGACCCACACGCCGTGGGTGGGGGTGCTCGCGACGGACGGGGTCACGGTGCTCGCGACCGCCGCCAAGGGCACGTCGAAGTCGTACCGCGCGCTCTACGACGCCGAGCGCAAGAAGCTGCCGCCGCCGCTCGCCCGCGACGCGTGGCTCGCGGCCCGCCGGTCCCTCGACGCGTCCGCGGAGGCCGCGTTCGACGAGCGGTACGCCGACGCGACGAAGGCGTACCTCGCCGCGCGCGCGAAGGTCCCCTCGCCGACGCCGGCCCTCGCCGAGCGGCTCGACGCGCGGCTCGCCGCGCTCGAGACCGAGGGGAAGGCCGCGCTCGCGCGCGCGGAGGGTGCGAAGGACGGCGAGGCCCGCTCCGCCGCGGTGGCGAAGGTGCGCGCCGACTTCGCAGGGCTGCCGTTCCTCGCGCCTGCGGCGACGCCGTCGCCGGCGGGGAAGGCCGCCCCCGCGCCTCCGGCGAAGTAGCCCCGCGCGCCACGGCGCTGCGGGTCACCGTGTCGCGGGTCACCGTGCCGCGGGTCACCGTGCCGCGGGTCACCGTGCCGCCGGCCACCGTGCCGCGGGCCGGGCCTCGCGTCGGGCCGGGCCTCGCGGTCCCGGGACCGTCGTCAGCCCCCGTAGACGCCGAAGCGGTCCTCGAGCGTCTGCATCACCTCGCCGAGGGTCGCGCCCGCCTCGACGCACGCGACGACCCTCGGGACGAGGTTCTCGGCCGTGGCCGACGCCGCGTCGAGCGCGCGCAGCGCCGCGCGGCACGCCGCCTCGTCGCGCCGGGCGCGGTAGGCGCGCACGCGCTCGACCGCGCGGCGCTCGGTGTCGGGGTCGAGCGTGAACGCCGGCTCCACGGCCGGTTCGTCCGTCTCGAAGCGGTTGACCCCGACGACGACGTCGGCGCCGTCCTCGATGCGGCGCTGGGCCTCGTACGCGCTGCGCTCGATCTCGCGCTGGTAGAAGCCCTGCTCGATCGCGCGGGCCGCGCCGCCCATGCGGTCGATGCGGTCCATGAGGGCCGACGCGTCGCGGTCCACCGCGTCCGTGAGGGCCTCGACGTACGGCGCGCCGCCGAGGGGGTCCACCACGTCCGCCGCGCCGCTCTCGTAGGCGATGACCTGCTGCGTGCGCAGCGCGAGGATCGCCGACGCCTCGCTCGGGAGCGCGAGGGCCTCGTCCTTCCCGTTCGTGTGGAGCGACTGCGTGCCGCCGAGCACGGCCGCCAGCGCCTGGATCGTGACGCGCACGACGTTGACGTCGACCTGCCGCGCCTGGAGCGTGCTGCCGGCGGTCTGGGTGTGGAAGCGCAGCGCGAGGCTCCGCGGGTCCTTCGCGCCGAAGCGCTCCTTCATCACGCGCGCCCAGATGCGGCGCGCCGCGCGGAACTTCGCGACCTCCTCGAACAGGTCGTTGTGCGCGGTGAAGAAGAACGAGAGCCGCGACGCGAACTTGTCGACGGGCAGGCCGCGCGCGACCGCCGCCTCGACGTACGCGACGCCGTCGGCCAGCGTGAACGCCACCTCCTGCACCGCCGTCGCCCCGGCCTCGCGGATGTGGTACCCGCTGATGCTGATGGGGTTCCAGCGCGGCATCCGCTCGGCCGTGTGGGCGATGACGTCCGTCACGACGCGCAGCGACGGGGCCACGGGGAGGCGATAGGTGCCCCGGGCCGCGAACTCCTTCAGCATGTCGTTCTGCAGCGTGCCCGAGAGCGCGCCCTCGGCGAGCCCGCGCCGCTTCGCCACGGCCAGCAGGAACGACAGCAGCACGATCGCCGTCGAGTTGATCGTCATCGACACGCTCACGCGGTCGAGCGGGATCCCGTCGAAGAGCGTCTCGACGTCGTCGAGCGTCGCCACGGACACGCCCGCGCGGCCCACCTCGCCCGCGGCGAGGGCGTGGTCGGGGTCGTAGCCGATCTGCGTCGGCAGGTCGAACGCGACCGAGAGCCCGCTCGTGCCGCCGGCGAGGAGCGCGCGGTAGCGGCGGTTGCTCTCCTCCGCCGTCGAGAACCCGGCATACTGCCGCATGGTCCACAGGCGCCCGCGGTACATCGTCGGCTGCACGCCGCGCACGAAGGGCGGCTCGCCCGGCCGGCCGACGCGCGTCTCCCAGCCGGCGGGCCGCGGGTCCGGCTCGTACGTCGGGGCGCGCTCGAAGCCGGACGACGTCCGGAAGGTGGCGGGGCGGTCGGGTTCGGCGGGGGGGACGGCCTTCGTCATGGCGAGGCGATGCTACCCGGGCCGACCCGCCCCCCGCCGGTCCGCGCCCGCGTATCATCCGCGCTCCCGAAGGAGCCCGCCCATGCGCCGTCGCCGCCTCGTCCTCGCCGTGTCCGGCGCCCTCCTCGCCGGCGTCGCCGCGGGCGCCACCGTCGCGGCGCGCCCCGCCGACGCGCCGGCCGCGGCCGGCCCCGTGATGATGCCGAAGCTCGACCACCCGTTCGTGCGCGCCGTGCTCGGCGCCTGGGACGTGACGGCCACCGGGCCCATGGGCGAGAGCAAGGCCCGCTCGACCATGTCGCTCGTGCTCGGCGACACGACGCTCGCGCACGACTGGTCGGGCGACGCGTTCGGCGCGTCCTTCCACGGCCACGGCCTCTATCGCCTCACGCCGGACGGGCGGCGCCTCGTCTGCTGGTGGTTCGACTCCCACAGCCCCGAGCCGCTGACGATGATCGGCCCCGTCACCGACACGAAGGCCGAGCTGAGCGGCGCGGGCCCGTCCGGGCCCGTGACCATCACCTGGCGCGTCGTGGACGGCGGCATCGACTGGGTGATGACGGCGGGCGGCGCGTTGGTCATGAAGCAGGCCTACCGCCGCCCCGCGAAGTAGCGCTGCGGTCCGCGCGTTCGCGTCGCGCCCGACCCGCGGCGCCCGCGCCCGCACCCGTTCGACGCCGACGCGGTGGACCGAGACCGGCAGGCCCGGGGGAGGGACCCGAGGCCCGGTAGCGGACCGTTCCTCTCTTGAATCCGCGGCCGGTCGTGGCCCCATGGGCGGTTCGGGGTCGGGTCCCCCATCCAATCTCCGTGGAGTCCCCATGTCCGCATCGAGTGCCCGTCGTCGGTTCCCGGCCGCGTTGATCGCGGCCGCCTGCTTCCTCCCGCTCTCCGCTCGCGCGGAGGAGACGCCGCCGGCGCCGGCCAAGCCGCCCGCCGCGCCCGAGGCCGCGCCCGCCGGCATGCCCGCGCCGCAGCCCAAGTTCGCGTGCCCGTTCGCCGACGGGCTCGTCGGCGCCTGGTCGATCTCCGGCAAGGCCGGCGAGCACGAGATGAAGGGCGTCTCGAAGTGGGCCAAGGCCGCGGACGGCGTCGTGTTGGTCGAGGAGCTGCGCACCGGCGAGGGGGAGCACGCCTTCTTCGGCCTCGGCGTCACGACCCTGGGCGCCGACGGCAAGACCGTCACCTCGACGTGGTTCGACACCGAGGGCGGCGCCGACGCGTGGGTCTTCACCGGCACGCTCGCCGACGACGGCTGGGACCTCACCGGCGACCTGGGCCAGGGGAAGGTGAACCTCTCGTTCCATCGGAAGGGCGACGCCCTCGTCTCGCGCATGTTCGCCGGCGACCAGACGATGTTCGAGATGACGTACACGAAGGAGACGACCGCGACGGCCGACCTCGGTCGGCACCCGACGAAGGCCGTGAAGCACCCGTTCTCGGACGCGATGGTCGGCACGTTCGACGGCGTCGGCGCCATGGACATGGGCGGCCAGAAGTTCGAGTACAAGGCCGAGCTCACCTGGCGTCCGGCCTGCGGCGGCACGGCGCTCGTCGCCGACATGACCATGGACCTGGGCCCCATGGGCATGGACCGGTCGTTCGCCGTGGCCCGCGTCGACGTCGAGGCCAAGGTGATGAAGTTCTGGGGCTGGAGCTCGATGAACCCGCCCGGCCGCATGACGGGCCCGGTGACGGACACGACGTGGGACGGCACCAGCCTCACGCCGACCGCGTTCGGCGACTTCAAGCTGAAGATGACGAAGACCGCGACGGGGTTCTCGGCCGAGCTCGACATGGGCGGCATGAAGGGCACCGAGACGCACACGCGCCGGAAGTGATCCCGGGACGCGAGGCCCGCGCGCGCGCGGGCCTCGCGGTCCTTCGCTCCCTGGCCGCGCTCTCTCGGGCCCGGCGACCTCGGTCGTCGGGCCCGTTTCGTGTCCATCGTCGGCGGACGGGCCTT
>JAEUHO010000271.1 GCA_016795345.1 Planctomycetia bacterium
GCCGACCGGGCGGGGCGGCGCGGGCAGGAGGCCCCGTCGCCCGGCAACTCGGTAACCATCGGACGACGGCGGGCCTTACGTCGTTGCCGGGGCGGCGTCCTCCCGCTTGGCCACGGTGAGGATCTCCTCGATGGTCGTCACGCCCTCGAGGACCTTGCGGACGCCGTCCTCGAGGAGGCTCTTGAGGCCGCCGGTGAGCCGGGCCTGCTCGCGCAGGCGCATGGTGCTCTGGCGCTTGAACGTGGCCTCGCGCAGGCGGCCGTCCATCTCGAGCAGCTCGAAGAGGCCGACGCGGCCGCGGTAGCCCTCGAAGCGACACTCGCGGCAGCCGACGGCGCGGTAGATCGTGCGCCCCTGGAGGTCGTCGGGGGTGAGCCCGACGGAGCGCAGCAGGGACGGCTCCGGCGCCATGGGCTGCCGGCACGTCAGGCAGAGGCGCCGGACGAGGCGCTGGGCCATGACCGCCATCACCGCCGTGGACACGAGGAACGGCTTCACGCCCATGTCGATGAGGCGCGTGAGGGCCGACGGCGCGTCGTTCGTGTGCAGCGTCGAGAACACGAGGTGGCCCGTCAGCGAGGCCTGGATCGCGATCTCGGCGGTCTCCTTGTCGCGGATCTCGCCCACCAGGATGATGTTGGGCGCCTGGCGCAGCATGGCGCGGAGGATGCGCTGGAAGTCGAGCCCGATCCGGTGCTTCACCTCGCACTGGTTGATCCCCTCGAGGTGGTACTCGACGGGGTTCTCGGCGGTGATGATCTTGACGTTGGGCTTGTTGAGGGTCTTCAGCGCCGCGTACAGCGTCGTCGTCTTGCCCGAGCCCGTCGGGCCCGTGACCAGGAAGATGCCGTTGGGGCGGCGGATGATGCGCTCGAACCGGTCGCGGTCGTTGCCGATGAAGCCCAGCCGGTCGAGGTCGACGAGCCCCTGCTCGCGGTCGAGGATGCGCATCACGACGCTCTCGCCGCGCGACGCGGGCACCGACGACACGCGCATGTCGATGGGGCGGCCGAAGAGCTCGGTCTGGATGCGGCCGTCCTGCGGCTTGCGCTTCTCCGCGATGTCCATCTTCGCGAGGACCTTCACGCGGGTGACCACCGAGCCCGAGAGCTCCGCGTCGAGGCTGGCGGCCTCGAAGCAGACGCCGTCCACCCGGTAGCGGACGCGCACGCGGTCGGCCGACGGCTCGATGTGGATGTCCGACGCGCGCGCCGTGAGGGCCTTCTCCATGAGGTCCTGCACGAGGCGGATGACCGGCGCCTCGGGGTCGGAGGGCTCCTCCTTCTTCCCCTTGGCCGCCGCCGGGGCCTCCGTCTTCTCGCCGAGGCCGTAGGTCTCGGCGCGGGCGTTCCGCATCGACGTCGGCGTGGTCAGCGCGAAGACCAGCTCGCGGTTCAGGGCGAACCGCAGGTCGTCGGCCACGAACGTGACCATGGGGTCGTCGGCCGCCAGGATCAGCTTGCCGTCCTGCAGCTTCACCGGGACGACGTTGAAGTCCTGGACGATCTTCTTGGGGACGAGGTCGGCGACCGGGGGAGGGATCCGGAGCCGGGACAGGTCCACGTACGGGAGCCGGTACTGCCGGCAGAGCCCCTTCGTCACCTGGGCCTCGTCGCAGAACCCCAGCTCGATGAACGCCGTGCCGATCTTGGTGCCCGGCTTGGCCCGCTTGAGGTACTCGAGGGCCTCCTGGACCTTGCGTTCGTCGAGGACCCCCATTTCGATCAGGATCTGACCGATCGGCTTCTGCGCGGAAGACATGTCCGGGGGGACGCTCCGGGAGGGGGGGGCAACGTATAGCACGCACCGTGCCGCCACCGCCAACGGGCTTTCCGCGGTCGGTCCCGGGTCGGCGGGACGGGGCGGGCCGGTCGAGGTCCGCCGTGCTACGTTCCCCCTCCCCATGCACCCCCGCGCGCTCCGGGGCGGCCTCGTGGTGGCCGCCCTCGCCCTCCCCCCCGTGTCCCTCCCGCTGGTCGGCTGCGCGACCCCGAAACGGGAGGCCGTCCGCGACGCGACCCTCAACCGCGAGACGCCCCGCGCGGCCTACGACTACCTGAAGGCGATGGTCCGCGCCGAGCAGCCCGAGGCGGAGTGGAACGCCTTCTCGCCGGCGTTCAAGCGGCGCCTCTCCCAGCAGGTCGGCCGCACCATCGACGTCGGCGACTACGTCCAGGCCCGCTCGACCGTCGCGACCAACCGCCGCAAGGAGATCCAGCTGCTCCTCGAGAGCGAGTTCGTCGCGGAGAAGCCGGCGGGCGACAAGGTGTCGGTGGTCACGATCCGCGCGGGCAAGCAGCAGGCCCGGCCGCGGTTCGTGAAGCTCACGACCTGGGAGCTCTTCCTCAAGGGCGAGGGCGAGCCCGTCGCCGAGTTCGTCCCGACGACCTCCGACCTGATCCAGATCTCCCCCACCGGCGAGGTCGAGATGAAGATCTCGCCCTCGGACTCGACGGCGTCGTTCCTGCGCGACATCCCCCGGGAGCGCATCCAGGGCTTCGCGATCCACGAGTACTGGTACCTCGACGACTTCGGCGGCATCGAGGCCGCGGTCCTGAACGGGCTGCGCGGCGAGAAGGAGGCCGACGACCCGGCCGCGACGACGCCCCGCGGCGCCGCGCCCGGCGGCCGGCCGCCGCCCGAGCCCGCGCCCTCGCCCTACGGCCCCGACCCGTACGCCCCGCCGCCGCCCCCGCCGCCCTCGCCGGGCCCGGGCTCGCCCGACGGCGCGCCCTATGGCTCCCCCGATGGCGGCGGCAGCCCCATCGGCTCGCCGGGCTGACACTCGGCCGACGCGCCGGCGAGCCCGCGAGCCCGCCCTTCGCCCGAGTCGCCCGCGACGCGAAGCCCGGCTGCAGCGACGCAAGGCCCGGCCGCCGGTACGCAAGGCCCGGTCCCCCGCGGCGCGGGCCCCCCGCGAGGCCCGACGGCGCCGACTCGCGGTCCCTGGGCGCACGGGCCTCGCGTCGGCGGAGCGCGACCGTGCCCCGAATCCGGCCGCCGCGCAACGGGGCGCGCGCGCCCCAAACCGGACCGGCGTCGTGCCCGCGCGCCGCGCGGCGCACGGACACGGGGTCGATTGCGTCCCGACCCTGTCGCACAATGCCGACCCCACGGCACAGGAGGGTCGCCTTGAAGACGATCTACGAGTTCGGGCCCGGGCGCGCGGAAGGCGACGGCACCTGGAAGGAGCTCCTCGGCGGCAAGGGCGCGGGCCTCGCGGAGATGTGCCGGCTCGGCCTGCCCGTCCCGCCCGGCTTCACGATCCCGACGACGGTCTGCCCGCGGTACTACGCGTCGGGCGGCAAGGTGCCCGCCGACGTGATGGCCGGCGCGCGCAAGGCGATCGCGCGGCTCGAGAAGGAGCTCGGCCGCGGGTTCGGGCGACCGGAGCGCCCGCTGCTCGTGTCCGTGCGCTCGGGCGCCGCCGTCTCGATGCCCGGCATGATGGACACGGTCCTCAACCTCGGGCTGTCGGCCGCGTGCGTGGAGGGGCTCGCGAAGCTGTCGGGCAACCGGCGGTTCGCGCTCGACGCGCGGCGGCGCTTCATCCAGATGTTCGGCGACGTGGTGGCCGGCGTCGACCACGACGCGTTCGAGGACGTGCTCGCGGCGGCGAAGCGCGAGGCGGGCACCGACCTCGACACGGGGCTCGACGAGGCCGCGCTCGAGCGCGTGATCGCGAAGTACCTCGAGGCCTACCGGGCCCACACCGGGCAGCCCTTCCCCGAGGACCCGTGGGAGCAGCTCGAGCGGTCGATCGCGGCGGTGTTCGGCTCGTGGGAGAGCGACCGCGCGGTGAAGTACCGCAAGATCCACGGCATCACGAACCTCGGCGGCACGGCGGTCAACGTGCAGGCCATGGTGTTCGGCAACCTCGGCGCGCGGTCCGGCACCGGCGTCGCGTTCACCCGCGACCCCTCCACGGGCGAGAACGTGTTCTACGGCGAGTTCCTGATGAACGCGCAGGGCGAGGACGTGGTCGCGGGCATCCGCACCCCCGAGCCCATCGCGGACCTCGCGAAGCACCTGCCGAAGGCGCTGACCGAGCTGATGCGGATCCGCACCCTCCTCGAGCGGCACTACCGCGACATCCAGGACATCGAGTTCACGATCGAGGAGGAGAAGCTGTACATGCTGCAGACGCGGCGGGGCAAGCGCACCGCCGCCGCCGCGGTCAAGGTGGCGCACGACCTCGCCAACGAGGGCCGGATCACGCGCGAGGAGGCCGTGTCGCGCGTCGAGCCCACGCAGCTCGACCAGCTGCTGCACCCGTCGTTCGACCCCGCGGCGCGCCGCCGCGTGATCGCGACGGGCCGGCCGGCGAGCCCGGGCGCCGTCACGGGCAAGGTGGTGTTCACGGCGGAGGAGGCCGAGAAGCGCGCCGCCGCCGGCGACGCGGTGATCCTCGTCCGCAACGAGACGAGCCCCGAGGACATCGGCGGCATGCACGCGGCCCAGGGCATCCTGACGGCCACGGGCGGCATGACGTCGCACGCGGCGGTCGTGGCGCGCGGCATGGGCAAGTGCTGCGTCGCCGGCGCGGGCACCGTCCGGATCGACTACGACGCCGAGCGGTTCACCGCGGGCGACGTCGTCGTGAAGGCGGGCGACGTGATCTCGCTCGACGGCACGGCGGGCGAGGTGCTGCTGGGCGCGGTGCCGACGAAGCCCGCGGTCGTGACGAAGGAGTTCGACACGCTGCTCGGCTGGGCCGACGGCATCCGCCGGCTCGGCGTGCGCACGAACGCCGACACCCCGCGCGACGCCGAGGTCGCCTACCGGTACGGCGCCGAGGGCATCGGCCTCTGCCGCACGGAGCACATGTTCTTCGACGGCGACCGCATCACCGCGGTGCGCGAGATGATCCTCGCCGAGGCGAAGGAGGCCCGCGACGCGGCCCTCGCGAAGCTCCTGCCCATGCAGCGGCAGGACTTCGTGGGCATCTTCAAGGAGATGAAGGGCAAGCCGGTCACGATCCGGCTCCTCGACCCGCCGCTCCACGAGTTCCTCCCCCACGAGCCGGAGCAGGTGCGCACGGTGGCCGAGAGCCTGGGGCTCCCGGAGGGCGTCGTGCGCGACCGCGCGCGGCGGCTGCACGAGATGAACCCCATGCTCGGGCACCGCGGCTGCCGGCTCGGCATCACGTTCCCCGAGATCTACGAGATGCAGGTCCGCGCGATCTACGAGGCGGCCGCCGCGGAGGCGAAGGCCAAGCGGCCCGTGCGCCCCGAGGTGATGATCCCGCTCGTCGGGACGCGCAAGGAGCTGGCGATCCTGCGGGAGCGCCTCACGAAGGTCGCCCAGGAGGTCCTCGCGAAGGCCAAGGCGAACGTGCCGCTCGTGTTCGGCACGATGATCGAGGTGCCGCGCGCGGCGCTGCAGGCCGAGCACGTGGCCCACGAGGCCGAGTTCTTCTCGTTCGGCACGAACGACCTCACGCAGATGACGTTCGGCTACAGCCGCGACGACGCGGGCAGCTTCCTGCCGGCCTACGTCGAGCAGGGCATCCTGCCCGAGGACCCGTTCCAGTCCCTCGACCAGGACGGCGTCGGCGAGCTGATCCGCATGGCCGTCGAGCGCGGCCGCCGCACGCGGCCGGGCCTGAAGGTCGGCATCTGCGGCGAGCACGGCGGCGACCCGAAGAGCATCGCGTTCTGCCACCGCGCGGGCCTCGACTACGTCTCGTGCTCGCCGTACCGCGTGCCCGTGGCGCGGCTCGCGGCGGCCCACGCGGCGATCGCCGAGCGCGCGGCGGCGAAGGCGGGCAGCACCAAGCCGGCGAAGGCGAAGGCGAAGGCGCGCGGCGCGAAGGCCCCCGCGAAGCCGAAGGCCGCCAAGGCGAAGGCCGCGGCGAAGCCGGTCGCGAAGGCGCGCCGGTAGGCGAGCCGGTCCCGAACCGCGCGCCGGGGCTCGGCGCGCGGTCACTTCGCGGGCGTGGTCCCCGGCGTCGGCGCGGGGCCCGTCGCGGGCGGCCCGTCCCCGGGCATCGTCGGCGCGGCGGACTCCGACAGCCCCACGAGCCGCCAGACGCCGTCGGCGGCCCGGCGCAGCGTGAGGACGACGACGGCGGCCCCGCCGTCGAGCGCCACCTCGACGTCGACCTCCGTCGGCGACACGACGGTGGCGGGGCCGACGGTGCGCGCGCGGAGGCCGTAGCGTTGGTGCAGGTCGTCCACGGTCGCGCGGACGTCGTCGGCGCGGGCGGGCTTCGCGTCGGCGTCCTTGCGGTCGGCCGACCGCGCGGCGAACCCCGCGACGTCGGCGGTGTCCACGGCCGCGAGCAGGGCGCGGACGGCGTCGTCGGCGGGGTGCGGCGCGGCGGCCGGCGCGCTCGCGGACGGCCCGGACGGCCCGGACGGCCCGGACGACACCGGGTCGCGGCCGCACGCGACGACGGCGAACCCGGCGGCGACGACGACGACGAGGCCCGCGCGGCGGCGGCGACCGGCGGCGATCGCGGCGGCGACCGGGCCTCGCGGTCCCGGAGGGGGACGCGTCACAGCGGCACTTCGACGGCGTCGAGCACGTCGGCGACGACGCGCTCGCGTTCGTCGGCGGTGGCGTCGCCGCCGGCGCCCGTCCCGAGGACGCGGTGCGCGAGCACGGGGACGGCCAGCGCCTTCACGTCGTCGGGGAGGACGTAGGTGCGGCCCTCGAGCAGGGCGCGGGCCTGCGTCGCGCGCGAGAGGGCGAGGGACGCGCGCGGGCTGGCGCCGAGGGTCAGGTGCTTGTGGCCGCGCGTGGCGCGGACGACCGCGAGCAGGTAGTCGACGACGGGCGGCTCCATGCGGACGGCGCGGACGGCCTCCTGCATGCGGACGACGTCGGCGCCGGTGACGACGGGCTTCAGGGCGTCGAGCGGGTGCCGTTCGCGCTGGGCGGCGAGGATCGCCTTCTCGTCGGCGAGCGACGGGTAGCCCATGCGCACGCGCACGAGGAACCGGTCGAGCTGGCTCTCGGGGAGCGGGTAGGTGCCCTCGAACTCGTACGGGTTCTGGGTGGCGACGACGAGGAACGGCTCGGGGAGCGTGTGCGTGGTGCGGTCCACGCTGACCTGGCGCTCGTTCATGGCCTCGAGGAGCGCGGACTGGGTGCGCGGGGTCGCGCGGTTGATCTCGTCGGCCAGCAGGACGTGGGTGAAGACGGGGCCGGGCTTGAACTCGAAGCGGCCGGACGGGGCGTCGTAGACGGAGACGCCGAGGACGTCGCTCGGGAGGAGGTCGGGGGTGAACTGGACGCGGCGGAAGTCGCAGTCGATGGAGCGGGCGAGGGCCTTCGCGAGGACGGTCTTGCCGACGCCGGGGACGTCCTCGAGGAGGACGTGGCCCCCCGCGAGGAGGCCGGTGAGCACGAGCCGGACGGTGTCGGACTTCCCGAGGACGACCCGTCGGACGTTCTGCTCGAGGGCGCTGATCAGCGGGGCGACGTCGGCGGGGTTCGTCATGCTCGGAGTCTACCCCCCCGGCGCTCCGTCCGCGGCGCCGCTCGCGTGGCGCGCCCGCGTGGACCCGCGGTCGGGTTCCCGCCGCGCGGGCCGACGACGACGTCGCCGGGCGCCGCGTCGTGGGCCGGTGGCGGCGAGATCGCGGCACCCTGGCGCGCTTCGGATCCGGCGCCGATCGCCCCTCGACACGGTCCGGCGCAGGCCGTCAACGAACACGGGCGAACGCGGCGCAGACCGTGGCCGGTCGCGCCGCGTCGTGGGCCGGCGGCGGCGAGATCGCGGCACCCTGGAGCGCGTCGGATCCGGCGACGATCGTCCCTCGACACGGTCCGGCGCGGGCCCGCGATCGGCCGCTGCGGCCGATCGTGGAACAGCCCGCGCAACGGGAACACGTCCCGCGCGGGCCTGTGGGTTCCCTCGCGGCCGGCCGTCCGGTCTCCGGGCCTGTCGTCGCGCGCGGGCCGTAAACGAACACGGGCGGCTCCGCGGGAACCCGCAGAGCCGCCCGCGCGAGGAACTCGGCGCGTGCCGACGACGACGTCGCCGGGCGCCGAGTCCCTTCGGTCTCGCGTCTAGCGCTTGCTGAACTGGAAGCGGGCGCGCGCGCCGCGCTGCCCATACTTCTTCCGCTCCTTGCGACGGTCGTCACGGGTGAGGTGACCGGCCTCGCGGAGCTTGGGCAGCAGCGTCTCGTCGGACTTGACGAGCGCGCGCGCGAGGCCGTGGCGCACCGCGTCGGCCTGGCCCTGCGGCCCGCCGCCGTGGACGCGGGCGTGCACGTCGAACTTGCCGACCACGTCGCACGCGACGAGCGGCGAGCGCAGCGAGCCGCGCTGGTCCGTCGTCACGAAGAACTCGTCGGCCGGCTTGTCGTTGATGGTGATCGAGCCGTTGCCCGGCACGAGGCGCACGCGCGCCACCGCCGTCTTCCGCCGACCCGTGCCCCAGATCACGTTCTTCGCGTCCGCCATGGTGCGTTAGCCCTTCTTCGCCTTCTTCGCCGTGCGCGCCGCCTTGGACGTCCCGAGCGCGAGCGGCTGGGGATCCTGGGCGTGGTGCGTGTGCGTCGCACCCTTGAACACCTTAAGCTTCGTCAGCATGTGCCGGCCGAGATCGGTCTTCGGCAGCATGCGACGCACCGCGAGCTTGATCACGTCCTCGGGGTGCTTCTCGATCATCGACGAGTACGGCACGGTGACGAGGCCGCCGTGGTACCCGGTGTAGTAGCGGTAGACCTTGTCGTCCGCCTTGCGGCCCGTGATCTGGACCTTCTCGGCGTTGACGACGACCACGAAGTCGCCCGTGTCGGCGTGCGCGGTCCAGGTGGGCTTGTGCTTGCCCTGGAGGATCCGCGCGATGCGCGTGGCCATGCGGCCGAGGACCTCCTGGGAGGCGTCGACGAGGTGCCAGCGGGCGGAGGCCCGGAGGGTCGTGGCGCAGGTCGTGGTCATGGTTCGGTCCGGTCCTCTCCCGCCGCGACGGAGCGAGCCCGCGGATTGCGGGGCCCGGGCGGAGAGTGAAGGGCGGAGGGTATCCGCAGCGTGCCCCCGGTCAAGGCGGGGAACAGCGCTTCTCCCGCGCCGGACCGCGGCGCCGGGGGGGTCACCGGGGTCGGAGGACGAGCGTACGGACGCGGCCCGGGGGGGGCAAGCCAGGGGCCGGGGCCTCGAGGCCCGCCGGCCCGTCGTCGTCCCCCACGAACGCCCGCCCGCCGATCGCCACGTGCCCCGACCGCCCGAGGACCGACGTCGCCCACGCCGGCAGCTCGTCGATCGGCGCGAGCCCGGACGTGTCGCCGGTCGCGGTGCGCTCGACGACGATCCACCCCGTCGCGTCGGGCGAGAGCGCCGGACGGAGCACGTCGCCGTCGCGGAGGACGCGGAAGCCCAGCCACCGGACCGCGTCGGGGGACGCGAGGCCCGGCCCGCCGGGGCCCACCCATCCGCGGGGTCCGGCCGACACGAGGTACGCCTCGACGCGCCGGCCGCCGGGCCCGCCGGGCTCGAGCACGAGGGCGTCCACCGTCGGGGCGGTCGCCGGCGCCGGCAGGACGGCCACCTCGAGCGCCGACAGGGCCGACAGGACGGTCAACGCGACCAGCCGTCGCCGCAGCCACGCCGCGGCGAGCGCGAGCACCGCCGTCGCGACGGCCGCGAACGTGAGGAGGCCGCGCGCCGGACCGTCGTCGGCCACGAACCGGCGGGCGCCGCGGGGCGGCGGCGGGGGCGACGTCGCGCCGTCGAACGCGGTGAACAACCGCGGTCGATGGAGCCCCGCGGCAAGCAGCGCCTCGACGTCGGACGTGCCCTCGGCGCGCGCGACGTGGCCGGCGCCGAACCCGATGGCCGCGGCCACGCCGCTCGACGCGGGCGCCTCCGGCCCGAGCCGCCGCGCCAGCGCGGACGGCCACGGGCGCGCGGCGGGCGGGCCGACCAGCAGCCCGCCGCGCCGCGCGAACGCCGCGACGACGTCGGCCGCGCGCGGGTCGTCGCCCGGGTCGCGCAGGACGAGCACGTCGAACGCGTCGAGGTCGCGCGCGTCGGTCGCGCGCCAGGGGCCGGCGCGCACCGACGCGGCGCCCGCGAGGGTCGGCGCCTCGGCGGCCCCCACCACGAACACGGCGGGGCCGGCGCGCGGGAGGTCGGCGAGCGCGCCCTCCGGCACCGGGACGAACCGCGCGGCCGCGCCCGGCGGCGGCGCCACGGGCCACGCGTGCGGCTCCGGCGCGCGCGCGAACCGTCCGACGCGCCGCGGGGCCGCGGCC
>JAEUHO010000610.1 GCA_016795345.1 Planctomycetia bacterium
ACACCTCCGGATTCACGAGGGACCCCCCGAGCGACCCGACGGCCTCGCACGACGGCGGAAGGCGCGGGCGTGCGTCGGCTGCGCGCACGACGCGACACGGATCTCGACCCTGGCACGCGACCCGAACACGGTCTCGGAGACCTCCGGCGCATCCCAGGGGAGACCCACGGCCCGACCTCCTGTTACGGCGAAACCGGCCCGCGGGGTGTAGCGGTTCTTGCCCGCGACCCGGACAGGCCGGTCGATTCGCCCGCCGTCCGGGCCCCCGGGCGCGCCGCCGACGCGGCCCCGGCGCCCGAGCGGGCGCGCGAGCGGCAGCGGGAGCGCGAGCGATGCGTCGGGGTCGAGGGGCGCCACGGCAGGGAGCAAGAGGCGCCGGGCCCCGCCAGGGATACGGTGCGGCACGACGTCACCTCGCACGGCATGAAACCCGCTTCGCCGCCCCTCCGTCGCGCGCTCGGTGGTAAGATCGAAGCTTCGTCGCGCGTCCGTCCCGACGCGCCGTCCCCTTCGGAGGGCCCCTCGATGCGCATCCCCGCCGCCTCCGATCGCCGGGCCCCCGTCGCCGCCGCGACGCGCTGACGCGAACGCGGTGACCCGCGGCGCGGCACGCGCCGCCCGCTGACGGCCGGCCCCGAACGACGTCCACCGTCGTCCGCGCCGCGTCCCGCCCGCGCCGTCCGGCGCGCCGCGTCGCGCGTCGTCCGACGGTCCGCGCGGCCCGCCGCCCCGTCGTGCCCCGTCCCGGCGCGCGTCCCCCGAAGCCCCGGCCCCGGCGCCGACGCGACGCAGCGGGCCTCGCGGTCCCCCGCGCCCGACGGCCCCGTCGGTCCCGTCCGAACGGGCCCCGCCGTGGCCTCCCGCCCGTGGCTCCTCGCCGCGCGCCGCCCTCTCCGCTCGCCCCGACCCTTCCTCCCTTCCCGAGGTCCCCCCTTGTCCGTCCCCTCGCTCCTCACCCTCTCGCCGGCGCGCGCCGCGGCCCTCGCCGCGCTCGGCCGGCCCGACCTCGTCCCCGCGCGCGTCGACGCGGCCGCCGCCGGCCGCTGCC
>JAEUHO010000332.1 GCA_016795345.1 Planctomycetia bacterium
CGCCGGCGCCGGGGTCCCGCGGCGGGCGCGCCTCTTCGCGCCGGTCCCCGCCGACGGCGCGTTCCGCCTCCTCGGCGCGTCGGAGGGCGTCTGGCGCGTCGCGCGCGCGGGCCCGCGTCGCTTCGCGGGCACCATCCACCCCGACCTCGAGGACGCGTTCGCGACGGTCGTGCGCGTGCCCGGCGCGGCGCTCGCGCTGGGCGCCCCCGCGCGGTTCGTGACCGTGGCCGTGCGCGCGGGTCCGACGCCGGTCGCGGGCGCGATCGTCGCGTTCTCGGCGACGCGCGGCCGCCTGGTCGTGCGCGCCGACGCGGACGGCCGCGCGAGCGCGTGGGTCCGCGCCGACCGCGCGCTCGACGTCACCGCCACCTTCCTCGGCGCCGTGCCGCGCGCCGTGCGCTGGACGCCGGACGGCCCCGACACGCTCGACCTCGACCTCGAACTCGCCGACCCGTACGACGACCCCGACATCCCCCCCGCGCCCCCGACCGGCCCGCTGCTGCACGTCGTCGGCGACGACGGCCTCCCGATCGCCGCCGACCTCCGGCTCCTCGACGACGCGGGCCGTCCGCTCCCGTCGCGGTTCGCGGAGATCCTCTCCGCCGACGCGTGGATCGAGCACGACGGCCGGTCCTCGCCCCGAGGCCCGGTGCGCCTCCTGACGGCCCCGCCGCCGACGCCGGTGCGGCTCGAGCTGTCCGGCCCCGAGTGCGAGGCTCGCACGGTGGAGGTCGAGTTCGGGCCGGCGCCGGTGTACGTCCGCGTCCGCGCGCGCGCGGCGGACCCCACCACGGTGCGCTGACCCCTCCCGGGACGGCGAGGCCCGGCGCGCGGCGGCCCCGCCTAGACGGTACCCTCGGCCGGTCATGAGGAGCTCGAGGGTCGTCGCCGCATGCCTCGCCGCCACCGCGGTCGGCGCGGGCCTGGCGTGGTGGCTCCGATCCGCCGCCGCCCCGAGTCCCGTCGCCGCGCCGGACGACGGGAGCGCCGGTTCCGTCGAAGCCGCCCCCGCGCGCGCGCCCGACCTCGAGGCGGGCGCCCCGACGCCCGTGCCCTTGGCGACGAAGCTCCGCCGCGTGACGGTGGTGCTCGACGCGCCGCTCGCGCGCGAGGTCACCGACGTGGCGTTCGCGCGCTCCGACGGCAGCGCCGTCGCGACGGATCGCGGGCGCTTCGTGCGCGCGTCCGAGCACACCTTCGTCTGCGACGACCCTCGCCCCGGGCTCCCGACGCGCGCTCCGCCCGAAGTGCTGGTACGGCGGGGCGACGAGGCCCCGATCCGCGTCGAGGTCCCGCTCCCGCGCACGGCCACCGGCGCGTGGCAGGAGCGCTACGACGTGTCCGTGTCGGTGCGGGCGGAGACGCTCGCGACCTTGACGGGGCGCGTGGTCACGCCGGAGGGCGCGCCCGTCCCCGGCGCGTGGGTCGAGGTGTGGCCGACGGACGCGGCGGCGGGAGGTCGGCGTGCCGCACCGGTGCGCTCCGACGACGACGGGACGTTTCGCGTCGCCGTGGACCTCGGCGCGGCGCGTTCGCAGGAAGTGCGCATCGAGGCCGTCGCGTCCGCGCTCGGATGGGCCGAGGGGGTCCGCGCGACCCTCGAGGCGGGGCGGACGCGCGCCGCGCCCGACCTGGTCGTCGGGGCCGCCCGTCGCGTGCGCGGACGGGTGCCGAACGACGAGCACACCCCCGCCTGGGCGCACGTCGCGGCGCGCCCGGTCCGCCGCACCCCCGCGGACCCCGAGACCGGCGAACGGCTCGTCTGGGACACGCCGTACACGCGCCCGGGCGAGGACGGCACGTTCACGCTGCGGGGGCTGCCCGACGGCCCGGTGGTGCTCACCGCGACCCTCGAGGTCGGCCCGTTCGTGAACGTCCATCCCGACGTCGCGGTGGCGCAGGAGACCGTCGTCGACGCGCCCACGGACGACGTGGCCCTCGGTGCGCGCTGCCGGCTGCTGACGTTCGTCGCCGACGACGAGGCCGGCCGCATCGACGAGTTCGCCCTCACGATCGACGGCCAGGCCGGCACGCTCCACCTCCGCGCGACGCCGGACCGCGAGCTCGACGTCGTCGTCCCGACGGACCGCGCGCTCCGCCTCACGGTCCGCGCCGCGGGCCACGCACCGATCGAGACCGCGCTCGACGCCGCGACGTCCCCGGATCCCGTCCGGCTGCGGCTGCCGGTGGCGGCCGCGATCGGGCCCCCGCCGCATGCACGGCCCGACGCGGTCGCGAAGGGCGGCCCTTGGCTGCACGTCACGTGCGGTGAGGGCCACCCGGAGGATCGCTGGCCGATCCGCGCGAACGTGCGTCGTCGCGGTCCGGACCGCGCCCTCGTGGACGTCGAGGTCGCCTCGGATACGCCGAACGGCGTCTCGGTCTGGCGAGGCTTCATCCCGCGGAGCGGCGGTCGGGTCCTGCCGATCGACGGCCTCCGCACGCTCGAGGTCGAGGTCAGCCATCCGCGGTTCGCGCCCCGCACGGTCGAGTTGTCGTTCGACGGGCCCGAGGAGTCGGTCGAGCTCGTCCACCTCTCCTTGCCCTGACGCATCCCCCTCCCGGGACGGCGAGGCCCGGCGCGCGGCGGCGCGCGATGCGGCGCGCGTCAGCGCTCGCGCACGACGCGGAGGGCGTTGAGCTTCGCCACGCCGACGCCGGCGGACGCGAGCAGCTCCACGGAGAGCTCGACGTTGCGGGTCTCGGCCACCGTGAAGGTCACGCGCTGCGTCTTCCAGCCCGTCGTCCCCGCGAGCCGCGGCGCCTCGGTCGCGCCCGCCACGCGGACGCCGAGGCCGCCGGCCACCGGGCCTTGCGTCGCGACGACCCCGTTCGCCTGCACGCCGGCCTCGAACCGATAGGTGCCCGGCGCGAGCAGCACCCGCCCGCGCCACGACGCGGTGGTGTCGCCCTGCGAGCCCGCCTCGAGGCGCAGCACGCGATCGGCCCCGAAGACGGTCTGGGTCAGCTTCGCGCCGCCCGCCTCGACGACCGGGCGCCACGCCTGGACCCGATGGGCCTCGCCCACGTCGAGGTCGAGGGGCTTCGGGCTCGGCAGCGCCGCCTGCGCGACGAGGTTCTTCGCGCGCGCGGCGAACCGGCTCTTGATCTGCCCCGGCTGGGGCCCGCCGTCCGCGCCGGCGAGCGCGGGGCCGGCGCGGCGCGAGGCCTCGTCGAGGCGCTTGAAGAGGCGCTCGGGCTTCGTGAAGAGCGGGAGGACGGCCTGGATCTGGCGGCGGTACTCGGCCTGCCACGCCGCGTCGCGGAGCACCGCGACCGCGACGATGCCGATGGGTTCGTCGAGGATCGGCGCCTTCACGTCGCCGAGGAGCTGGTCGGCGCCGTGCGGGAGGAACACCGCGCGGCCGCTCGCGGGCACGAAGATCCGGTAGTTGTTCCGGTTCATGCAGTACCCGTCCCAGTGGCCGAGCATCCGCTCGAGCGCCATGAAGCGGAGGAACGCGTCCACGTCGAGGTGCGCCGCGATCCCGGCGCGCGCCTTCACGGGGTCGGTCTCCTGGCACGCCGCGAGGAGCGCGGCGAGGTCGGCGCGGTCGTCGGGGTCCTTGCCCTCGTCCTTCTCGAGGTCGGTGTCGATGTCGGTGCAGAACCCGCCGTCGTAGAGGTTGCCGTCCGGCGACGGGAACCGGTCGCGGAGGAACCGCTTGTCGTACCCCTCCTTGAGCACGTAGGCGCCGAGGTCGCGGCCGTTCAGGTGCACGCGCGCGTGCATCGCGCGCGGGGCCGGGATCCCCGCGGCCTGGAACACCTCCGCGGCGACGAACTCGTTGAGGTACGTCGGGTCCTGCACCCCGTTGTTGAGGTGGAACTTCGCGAGCCCGTGGAACCGCTGCGACTTGACGAACTTGTCCATCCGGACCGTGAGCCCGGGTTTGTCGCTCAACGGGCGGAAGCTGCCCGCCGACCCCTTGAGGTGGACGCCGACGTCCTCGTAGACGACCCGCTCGCCCTCGCGGAGGGTGGCGCGCACCCACGTCTTGGGGGCGGCGTCGAGCGTGGCGCAGTCCGCGGCGGAGATCGTCAGCCGCAGGGTGGGCACGGGCCCCTTGGGGCTCGTGAAGTACGCGGCGACCTCGTCCGGCGGCGCCGGGACCGCGGGCGCCGCGGGCGCGTCGGCCGCCTCGACGGGACGCGAGCCGTGCCACGGGGTGGCGACGGCGGCGACGACGACGGCGCCGACGAGGAGGTCGCGGACGCCAAGGCCCCGCGACCCCGGGCGGCCCCGCGGCGGGCGCCCGGCGGAGCGGGGCGCGGGCGGTTCGGGTCGTCGGCGGCGCACGCGCGTCCTCGGCACCGGCGGCGGTCGCACCGCCGGAGCGCGCGAGTCTACCGCTCGCGGGGTAGAACCACCGCCATCTCGCGGCGGCGGAACCGTCCGAGCAGGACCCGACGATGCCCGACCCGGCTCCGGCCCCCGCCTCGACGCCGACGCGCTCGGTGCCGGACGGCGTGTTGTACCGCCGGCTCCTCGCCGAGGCCCGGCCGTCCTGGCGGCACCTCGCGGGGCTGTTCCTCGTGCAGCTGCTCGCGACGCCCATCGCGCTCCTCGCGCCGGTCCCGTTGCAGCTCGCGGTGGACCAGGTCCTGGGCCACCTGCCGCTGCCGGGCTGGCTCGACGCGATCGTGCCTGCCGGGTGGCGCGGCCCCGAGGCGCTGCTCGCGGTCGCCGCCGGGATCGTCGTCGTGGCGGCGGTGCTGGCGCAGCTCCAGGACATGTATGCCTGGGTGTACCGGACGTGGCTCGGCGAGCGGCTCGTGCTCGCGCTGCGCGGCCGCGTGTTCCTGCACCTCCAGCGGCTGTCGCTGGTCCACCACGACGCGGGGACGAGCGCCGAGTCGGTCTATCGCGTGCAGACCGACGCGGGCGCCATCGAGACCGTGGTCGTGCAGGGCCTCGTCCGCATCGTGACCGTCGCGTTCCGCGTCGTCGTGCTCGTCGTGGTCGCGGCGCGGATCGACGCGAAGCTCGTCCTCGTGGCGCTGCTCGCGGGCCCGGTGATGGTGCTGCTCGCGCGGCGCTACCGCGGACGGCTCCGCGCGCGGTGGAAGGAGGCGAAGGCCGAGGAGACGGCGGCCATGGGCGTCGTCCAGGAGACGATGGCGGCCGTCCGGGTCGTGAAGGCCTTCGGCCGCGAGGAGCACGAGCGCGACCGCTGGCGCGCGCGGGCCGACGCGGGCGTCGCCGCCACGATGCGGGCGACGACGTACCGCGGGTGGTTCGACGTGCTCATGGGCGCGACGGCCGGCCTCGCGGGCGCCGCGGTGCTCTGGGTCGGCGTCCACGAGGCGCGCGCCGGGGTCATCACTCTCGGGCAGCTCCTCCTCGTGGTCGGGTACCTCACGCAGCTGTTCGGCCCGATGCGCGAGCTCGGCAACAAGATGGCCGACCTGCAGCGCGCGCTCGCCGGCGCCGAGCGCGTGTTCGCGGTCCTCGACACCGCGCCCGAGGTCGTGGACGCGCCGGACGCGCGGCCCCTCGGGCGCGCCGCCGGGGCCGTCGAGGTCGAGGGCGTCACGTTCGGCTACGGCGACGGGCGGCCCGTCCTGCGCGACGTGTCGTTCCGCGTGCCCGCGGGCGCGCGCGTGGGCATCTCCGGGCGCACGGGCTCGGGCAAGTCCACGCTCCTTGCGTTGCTCTTCCGCTTCTACGACCCGCGCGAGGGGCGGATCCTCCTCGACGGCGTCGACACGCGGGCGTTGCGCCTCTCGGACCTGCGACGGCAGCTCGCGCTCGTGCTCCAGGACACGGTCCTCTTCTCGGCGTCGGTGGCGGAGAACATCGCCTACGGCCGGCCCGGCGCGACGACGGCCGAGATCGAGGCCGCGGCCCGCGCGGCGGACGCGCACGACTTCGTGGCGCGCCTCCCCCACGGCTACGCGACGCAGGTGGGCGAGCGGGGCGTCCGCCTCTCGGGCGGCGAGCGCCAGCGGATCGCGCTGGCCCGCGCGTTCCTGAAGGACGCGCCGGTCCTCGTGCTCGACGAGCCGACGAGCGCCCTCGACGTCGGGACCGAGGCCTCCGTCATGGCGGCCATCGAGCGCCTCATGCGCGGCCGCACGACCTTCCTGGTCGCGCACCGCGCCTCCACGCTCGCCGGCTGCGACCTCCGCCTCCACCTGGAGGACGGCCGCCTCTCCGCGGCGTCCGACGCCGACTCCAACCCGACGTCGCAGCTCCCGAACCGATGAGCTCCACGGGGCACAAGGCCCAATCCTCAGTAGCCGGCAAACGTGACCAACGCAAGGGCGGCGGCGGCCCCGATCCACGCCGCGATCAGCACGAGGCAGCCGGTGCCTCCGCCTCGGCGACGAGCAGCGGTGACGCGGGGACTCGCTGCGCCTGGCCGTGCAACCGGTGTGGGAACGGGGGGCGACGCGGTCGCGCCACCGCCGACTTCTCGGCGCGACGACCGCGGCGCGGCGTCTCTGCTGGACTTCCCGCACCCGTGTGCGTGCCCCCAATCTTCGAACACGCTGCAGCGCGGGCAGCGCCCCGGATCGCGAGCAACCTTGGGAACAGGGATCCCGGAACGCCGGCCGACGAAGTCCAGGACATGGCCCAGAAGTTCATCATCGAGGTCGTACAGCGCCGGATATCGCCTTCTGAGGCCGAGAATGTCCTCGATGATCGCAGCGGACGAAGCCCGGTCGAGCGCAGTCGTGTAGGCCCGCACCGACGCCCGATCGTCTGCATCCGCGTCCGGGATCGAACCGCTGACCCGACCCAGCACGTACAGCGCCCGTGTCGTGAGAGGCCCGGAGACGGCCGGGTCTCCACGGAGGCGATCAACGTCTCGGAACGCCGCGGCCATCCTGCCGCTGAAGACGCGGAAGTCGCACGTCGTCTCCTCGGCGGGATCCAACAACGAAGCCTCGAGCGCAAACCAGTGTGCCAAGTCGAATCTCCTGGCCTCTGACCAGCGAAGACCCAACCGGACGAGCCTCGAGGCGATGTACTTCCGGGCCTCAGGCTCGTCGGGGAGGCACGACCGCATGCGCCTGACCTCGACCGCGATCGCGTCGCGGCGCCCCAGTCGAGCCAGGATTGCACACCGTAGATCGAGCGTATCCAGGTCCGCCGCGTCGAGCCCCCCATCCGCGGACACGGCCTTGTCGAACCACGCGAGCGCGTTCTCCAGCTCACCCTGTCGCACGTAGGTTCGGGCCGTATGTAGGTACGGCATGGCATTCCGCGGGTCCAATCCGATCGCGACCTTGAACCGGTTGCGTGCCTTGATCAGCAACTGATCGTCCTCGATCCCGCCGGTACCGTCCCCCGCCACCGACTCTCGGGCGTACCCAAGACCATAGTTGATCCAGTACTCTGCCACATCCGGGGCGACTTCCGTGAGGCTCTTGAAGGTCCGGCGTGCATCAGCCCATCGCTTGAGCTCGAGCTGACACAGTCCGAGCGAGTTGCTCGCGGCGTGACTGCCGGGCCAGAGCACCAGGATCTCCTTCCAGGCGCGTTCCGCGTCTCCCCACGACTCGGCGGCCATCGAGGCGTGAGCGCGCGCGACCAGCTCCGAGACGCGCTCACCATGGGCCTGAAGCGCGTCGTAGTCCCGGCGAGCAGCCTCGTCGGAGAGCGTCTCGTATGCCTTGCGAATCAGCGCGAACTTCTCGGCATCGCGTTCCGGCGGGGACTCACGCACCAACTTCGCGTACGCGCGGCGCACCTCGTCCCGTGTCGCAGTGGAGGCGACTCCGAGGATCTGATAGTAGTCACTCCCCATGGTCTCGACTCACTCCTCCTCTCGCTCACAGTCGTAGAGCAGATCGACGAGGCGATTGCCGAGCCTCCTGGTCGCGCCAGCGTCACCGGACTCGATCGCCGCCTTCAGTTCGCCGACCGCCTGGCGGATCGCTTCTCGAGACGTCCCACTGAGCTCACCGAGCATCCGTTCGGCCTTCTCGATGACGGCTCGAAACTCCCGCGCCTCCGGTCGGGACTGCCAGAGTTCCGAGACCCGCTTCTCTGCCTCGGCGCGCCCCTCCGGGGACAACACGGCTGCGTTGGCCTTCTCCTCGATCACGACCGTCTGCCCAGTCGCAGGGATCGTCCCTTCCACGCGGATCAGGCCGTTCAGGTCGTACTGGAAGAGCACCTCGATCGCATGGGGCGTGCCGTCGCTGGCGCACGGGACGTCCGTGATCACGGCCTCCTTCATCAACACGGCATCCTCCGGGTACCGCGCCCGGCCCGTCGAGTCCTGATAGACACAAACGTTCACCGCATCCTGCTCGGAGCTCATCAGCCGATAGGTCTTCCGTGTCCGGAAGGGAATCGTCGTGTTGGGGCGGATCAGCGGCTCGTAGACGAGCATGCGACGATCGCCGACGACTTCGACGACGGCGATCCCGACGCCCTTGGGCGCGACATCGGTGATGACGGGGCCGGTCGCGCCGTCCAGCAACCCAGAGACCTGCGCGGCTCGAATCGACGCACCCATGGCCACGGCCAGATCCGCCGGGACATCGGCTGAACCCTGCTTCCCGAACGTCTCTTCGATGATGTTCCGCACCGCGGGGATGTAGCTGGTGCCACCGACCAAGAGGATCTTCTGTACCGAGCTGGGGCGTACCCCCTTTGCACCGAGGGCCGTCCTGAGGCAGGCTCGGGTCCGGCTCAACAGCTCCGAGCAATGCCGGTCGTAGTCGTCTCGCGAGACGACGACGTCGAGGTCGATCTGCTGGGTTGCCGTGGCGCCGACGTTGCGGAGTTGCACTTCCGTGGTCGTTCGGCTCGAGAGGTCGACCTTCGCCCGCTCCGCGCGGTCCTTCAGATCGCGGTCGAGGTTGGCACTCAACCGGACCTGCGGAACGCTCTGGATCACCCGTTGCTTCAGGAGTGAGATCATCACGTCGTCGAAGTCCTTGCCACCGAGCGCGACGTCGCCGTGCGAACTGCGGACTTCGATGACCCCGGACATCATCTCCAAGATCGAGATGTCGAGCGTTCCGCCGCCGAAGTCGAAGACGAGGAGTTGCTCATCGGCGTCGAGACGCGTGAGCCCATAGGCCAGCGCCGCGGCCGTCGGCTCCGCGACGAGCAGTTGGACCTCCAGCCCCGCGATCCGCGCGGCATCGAAGGTCGCGCGCTTCGCGACATCGTCGAAGTTCGCCGGAACGGACACCACGGCCTCTCGAACCGGCTGGTTCAGATAGACCTCGGCGCTCTCCTTGAGGGCTCGGAGGATGATGGCCGCGATCTCGGGAGGACGGTGACGCCGGCTGCCCAGCGGGATCTCGACGTCCCTTCCCATGAGGCGCTTCGACTCCCGAACGCCCCTGCCCGGGACGTCGACCGCGCCTCGCGCCTCCTCGCCGACCAACAACTCGTCACGCGAGTTCAGCGCGACCAACGACGGGAGGACCACGGACTTCGACGATGCGACCGGCACCGGCTCCGGCCGACCGTGGCGAAACACGCAGATCTCGGAGGTCGAGGTCCCGAGGTCGATGCCGACAGCGAATCGCTCACCCATGGACGGCCTCACTCGAAGGGGGAACAGGGGGTGCCGCAGCCTGCCCCGGGTCTGGGGTCGCGACGCTCTCGGTCGGCGGCGGCGGAAGTGCGGGTGCGGGCGGCATGGCAGGCGGGGGCCTCGCAGCCGTTGTCACCCGCGCAAGCGTCAACACCTGCCCCCGATAGCGGTAGCCCCAGGCGGCGCAGCGAAGCACCGAACCTTCCGGCACGGTGTCCGACGGATCGGTGCCGACGACCTCGTGTTCGGAGGGATGCACGACGTCCGCGGGCTTGGGGTCGATGAGCGTGACTCCGCAGTGCGCGAGGTCGCGGATCATGGCGCGCGCCCGATCTTCCCCTGCGCGGGACAAGGCGTCAGTCCCGTCGCGCTGTCGAAACGCGCGCTCCTCCGCCCGCACGAAGTCCAGCGCGGTCTTGGCGGTCTCCTCCTCGCGCTTCTCGGCTTGCCGCATGGCGTGCCGAGTCTCTCCGATCGTCCGATCGACCTCTTGCAGGCCGGTCGAGACGGCCTCGACCCGTGCGACCGCGCTCAGCATCGCGGACAGCGAAGCCGTCGCGTCCTCGAGCGAAGCTCGCAGCTTCGAGTGTTCTCGTCGCACGGCGTCGAGGTTGGCAACCTCGGTGCGGACGGTGGCGAGGGCCTCGGGAAGCGTCTCCAGCAACTGGACTCGAGCTCGATTGACCGTCGCGCTCAGCAGGACGAACGCCGCGCCGAGAATCAACGCCGCGGACGACGCGCAGAGCACGACCCTGAGTTCAGGCGGGCCAGAAAGGGCGAGGCCGACGATCAGGGACACGGCGCCAGTCGCCAGCGGCAACAGCCACGCGAGGACCGCCCCGCGCCACGCGGATCCGGAAGGCGGACTCGTGCCGCTCGACTCGTGACTCACTTGCATGCGTTCCTCCTCCGCGGCGCGCTGCATTCGATCGCACTGACCACTGGGTGGCAATGATCTCGTCGGTCGTCGTACTCGTCCCTCGCGACCACGGTGCGCCCCCAGCGTACCCGAGCGACACGCTCGTTGCCTCACGGGTCGCGCGGGATGCCGTCGTCGGTCCCTGCGGGAGGTACCGGCGACGCTGGTGGCACGCGAAGGTCGGGCAGCGTCCCGGGACGTCGCTCGTCTCTTGACCGCGTGTGGCGACAAGGACCTTCCGGTGCGCTCCTCGCGATCGGACGCGAGGCCGACATCGGCGATCGAGGGCACCGGTCCTCGGGGCGCGGCGGGCATCGCCCGAGTGACGCGCGACCCAAGCCCGTGTGCCGGCGGGATTCGCGTCCGTCCTGATTCGGATCGCGCCGGCCGGGAGCCTCGCCCGAAGCGCACCGCAACCCCTCGAGGCGCATCGCGTCTCGCGCCGGCGCCTTGACGATCGCCGGGAGCGGCGAGTGCGAGGCCGGACTGCGGGCCCGTGAGGCGATCGGGGGGGCCGGTACGCCGTGGCGTCGAAGACGACACGCCGTCCGCAGCGCCCAGCGGCCCGAATCCGACGTGCGATGCCGCGGTGCGTCGGTCGGAGCAGGCGACGCCCGCGGTCCTGCGCGTGAACCCCCACAACATCGATGAACCGCAGCCTGGAACTGGTCGGCGCCCACCTCCCATGTCGGATGGTACCGCCGGCGATCCGGCGGAGGGCGGAGGCAGACTCGCCCGACACCGGAGGGCACCGCCGAGATCGCCGAGCGCACAGAGGCCGGACAGGGGGCCGACTGCACCATCTGCTGCGCCGAAGAGCCGAACTGGCCGGCGGCTGGCGCCGGGTCGGCGGACGCGTCCACCAGGTCCGGGGCTCCGCAGGAGCGGAGCGGCTCGCCGCCGGGTACGTCGCGCCCTTGGAGCACCTTGCGCCTGCATCGACCGCACCCGAGGCGGTCGGACGCACACGGGCGGCTCTTCGCGGCACGTCCAAGACTCGCTCCCTCGAGCACACGAGGCAGGCCTACGCCGAGTCGCGGCTCCGTGACACACCCGTGGGACGTCGACAGCGGCCCGGAGACCCGGAACAAGGGTCGACGGGGACACCACGTCGCGCGGACGCTCAGGATCACCGAAGCGGCCGGCCGCCGACGCTGACCGAAGGCTCCCCGCCGGGGACGGTGCTGCGCGGGACGTCGAGTCGGGATGGGCCCCGACGGCAATCCCGAGCAGGGGGTCGTTGACCACCGCCACAGCCCGCCACGGATGGCCCCGGGGCCTCGCATGGGTCGCCGTCCTCGTCGGCGACGTCGTCCACCGCGGGCTCCGACGACGACGTCGCGGACGACGGCATCGCGGGGCCCCGCCCCGCCTGAGCGCCCCGGGGTCGCCGGGCCGCCCCCCTGCCCCCGGACCCCCTGTCCCCCCGAGCCGAGGTCCGCCGCCCCGGTGGGCCGGCGAGGACGGAGGCGGCGGGGATCGCCCGCGCAGGGTTCGGACGCCCCCGGGGGAGGCCCTACACTCGCCCGAGGATCCCGGAGTCCCCCATGACCGCCACGCTCGCGAGCGCCCTCGACGCCGCCTACGACAAGGCCGCCGCCGGGGAGCGCCTGTCCGTCGAGGACGCCGTCCTGCTCCTCGGGAAGGGCGACCTCCTGACCCTCGGGTCCCTCGCGAAGGCCGCCCGGGAGCGGCACAACCCCGGCAACGTCGTCACGTACATCGTCGACCGGAACGTCAACTACACGAACGTGTGCGTGACGTACTGCTCGTTCTGCGCGTTCTACCGTCCGCCGGGCCACGAGGAGGGGTACGTCCAGACGTTCGAGCAGGTCGCGGCGCGGCTCGAGGAGCTGCGCGCGCAGGACGGCCGGCAGGTGCTGCTCCAGGGCGGCCACCACCCCGACCTCCCGATCGGCTGGTACGAGGGGATGCTGCGGTCGATCAAGGCCCGGTTCCCCGAGATCAACATCCACGGGTTCTCGCCGCCGGAGATCACGCACTTCGCCGAGATCTGGAAGCTGCCGGTGGCCGAGATCGTCGCGCGGTTCAAGGCCGCCGGCCTGCGCTCGATCCCGGGCGGCGGCGGCGAGATCCTCGTGGACCGCGTGCGGAAGATCATCGCCCCCATGAAGGCGACGAGCGACGAGTGGCTCGCGGTCATGGGCGAGGCGCACCGCCAGGGCCTGACGTCGTCGGCGACGATGATGTACGGCCACGTCGAGACGCTGGCCGAGCGCGTCGAGCACATGGACCGCATCCGCCGCCAGCAGGACGAGACGAAGGGGTTCACCGCCTTCATCTGCTGGTCGTACCAGAACCCCAACACGAACCTCCTGCGCAAGGTGAAGGACCCCGCGGGCGCCCACGACTACCTGCGCACGGTGGCCGTCGCGCGCCTGTTCCTCGACAACGTCCGCCACGTGCAGTCGTCGTGGGTGACGCAGGGCCCGAAGATCGGCCAGCTCGCCCTCGAGTTCGGCTGCGACGACATGGGCGGCACGATGATGGAGGAGAACGTGGTGTCGGCCGCCGGCACGACGTTCCAGCTGCCGCCCGACGAGATGGAGCGCACGATCCGCGACGCGGGCTACGAGCCGCGCCGCCGCACGACGTTCTACGAGGTGCTGCCGCCCGTGACCGTCCCTGGAGCCCGCCCGTGACCCCCGCCGCCACCGCCCCCGTGGACGCCGCCGCCGACCTCAAGCGCCTGCGCGCGCCCGCCGACCTCGCCGACCTCGCGGAGAAGGTCGTCCACCGCCAGCGCCTCTCCTTCGACGACGGCGTGCGGCTCTACCGCCACCCCGACCTGCTCGCGGTCGGCCGCATGGCCGACCTCGTCCGCGAGCGGCTCCACGGCGACCGCGTCTACTACAACATCAACCGCCACATCGAGCCGACGAACGTGTGCGCGACGGCATGCGCGTTCTGCGCCTTCGGCCGCGACGCGCAGGACCCCGAGGCCTACGAGATGTCGCACGACGACGTCTACGAGCGCGCGGCCGCATGCGTGGCCGAGGGGGCGACGGAGGTCCACATCGTCGCGGGCCTGCACCCGCAGTTCGACCTCGAGTGGTACGAGGAGATGCTGCGCGGGCTGAAGGCCCGGTTCCCGGCGCTCCACCTCAAGTGCTTCACGTCGGTGGAGATCGCGTACTTCTGCCGCCTGCACAAGCTGTCCCACGAGACGGTGCTGCGGCGGCTGATCGCCGCGGGCCTCGACTCGATGCCCGGCGGCGGCGCCGAGATCTTCGCGCCGGAGGTCCGGACGCAGATCTGCGACAACAAGTGCGACGCCGACGAGTGGCTGCAGGTGCACCGCACGGCCCACGGCCTCGGCCTGCGCAGCAACTGCACCATGCTCTACGGCCACATCGAGGGCGACGAGCACCGCGTCGACCACGTCCTCAGGCTCCGCGCGCTGCAGGACGAGACCCACGGCTTCCAGGCCTTCATCCCGCTCGCGTTCCACCCGGCGAACACGCGGCTCTCGCACCTCCCGGGCCCGTCGGGCCGCCTCGACCTCCGCGTCATCGCGGTCTCGCGGCTCCTGCTCGACAACATCCCGCACCTCAAGGCCTACTGGATCATGCTCGGCGAGAAGACCGCCCAGGTCGGCCTCTCCTTCGGCGCCAACGACCTCGACGGCACCGTCGTCGAGGAGAAGATCGTCCACATGGCCGGCGCCGAGAGCCCGGAGCGCCTCGCGGTGGACCGCCTCACGTTCCTCATCCGCGAGGCGGGCAAGACGCCCGTCGAGCGCGACACGCTCTACAACGTCGTGAAGCGCGAGAAGGCCCGCGCATGAGCGGGGCCCCCGCCCGCGGCGTGCAGGTGATCGGGCCCGGCGGGTCGTTCGCGACCCCGCGGGACGAGCACGGCTTCCTCCGGCCCCGCCGCAAGGCGCGCGAGGTCCGCGTCGGGAACCTCGTGCTCGGCGGGGCCCACCCGGTCCGCGTCCAGACCATGACCAAGGGCGACACCGGCGACGTCGAGACGACGTTCGACGAGGTCGTCGGCCTCGAGGCCGCCGGCTGCGAGCTGGTCCGCGCCTCGGTCCCCACGATGCGCGAGGCGAAGGCGCTCGGCGAGCTCAAGCGCCGCATCAAGATCCCCCTCGTCGCGGACATCCACTTCTCCGCCCCGCTGGCCCTCGAGGCCATCGCGCAGGGCGTCGACAAGGTCCGCATCAACCCGGGCAACATCGGCACGCGCGAGGAGGTCGAGCGGGTCGTCCGCGCCGCCCGCGACCGCGGCGTCGCCATGCGCATCGGCGTCAACTCCGGCTCGATCCGCGAGCGCAAGGCGCTCGAGGTGAAGGCGCAGGACGAGGACATGGTCGAGCTCTGCGTGCGCGAGGCCCTGCGCCACGTCGAGATCTTCGAGTCGCTCAAGTTCCACGACTTCCTCATCAGCATCAAGGCCCACACGGTCCCGCTGACCGTCGCCGCGAACCGCAGGCTCGCGGCCGCGTGCGACTACCCGCTCCACCTCGGCGTCACGCACGCCGGCTCGGCCGAGCCGAGTTTGATCAAGTCGTCGGCCGCGTTCGGCATCCTGCTCGCCGAGGGCATCGGCGACACGATCCGCGTCTCCATCACCGGCGACAACCGCCAGGAGGTCCGCGTCGGCCACGTGCTGCTGCAGGCCCTCGGGCTGCGCGCGCCGACGTTCGACGTCTACGCCTGCCCGTCCTGCGGCCGCGCCGAGATCGACCTCATCGGGCTCACGAAGAAGGTCGAGGAGGCCACCAAGGGCCTCACCTACCCGTGCCGCGTCGCGGTCATGGGGTGCATCGTGAACGGGCCCGGCGAGGCCGCGGAGGCCGACGTGTCGGTCTCGGCGGGCAAGGGCGCCGGCTTCATCTACCGCGGCGTCAAGATGATCAAGAAGGTGCGCGAGGAGGACATCGTCCGCGAGCTGCGCGCCGAGATCGACGCGTGGATCGCGGAGAAGCAGGCCGCCGAGGGCGCCGCCGCGCAGGGCTGAGCGGCTGTGGAGGAGTCGGAGACTCCTTCACGGCCGCGAAGCGCGGGCCCGCAGGGCCCGCACGCCGAGCGGGTGCTCGGGGGGTTCGGGCCCCGAGAACCGAGCGAAGGCGATTTCCAGAGAGCCCTGATGCCCGGTCGTGCTCCCGGGACCGCGAGGCCCGCTCGCCGTCCGTTCCGACGGCCCCGGGGACTCTCGGTCACCGGGCCTCGCGGTCCCGGGAGGAGGGCTGCTACCCGACGCCCATGGAGCGCGCGATCTTCGGCCAGTCGCGGACGAGCACGCGGCGGCCCTCCTCGGAGACGAGGAGCGACTTCTCCTTGCCCTCGAAGAACGAGCGGTAGCCCGGGCCCTCGACCTGCGACGCGACGAAGAACCGCGTGAACGCCTCGAGCACCCAGACGTCGATGCCCTGGTAGTACTCGAGCAGCGCGGCGAGGTCGTCCTTGTGCTCGGCGGGCACGCGGTGCACGGGCCCGACGCCGGGCTTCTCGAGCGGGTCCACGAGGTCCGACGCCATCATCGAGAACATGGGCACGAGCGCGACGGCCTGGCGCGGCGCGAGGTGGCTGCGCACGAACACGTTGTGCTTGAGCAGCAGGGCCATGTAGACGGCGAGGAACTCGGGGATGCCCTCGCCCTGCTCGTCGTGGAGCGGCGCGGGCTCCTCGCTGTTGAGCGAGGGGATCGACGGGTCCACCAGCTGGCAGACGCGGATCATGACGCCGTGCTTCACCTGGAGCTTCAGCTCGCGGAGCTTGCCCTGGTAGGTGTCGCGCTGGGAGAGGCGCTCGGCGACGACGGGGCCGAGGAAGATGTTGCCGCCGTCGGCCATGCTCATGATGCGCTGGGCCTGGTTGATGCCGAGGCCCGTGACGTTGCGGTGGCCGTTGACGTCCACCACGAGGTTGTCGCTGTTCTCGTTGACCGCGACGCGCACGAGGAAGCGGCGCTGGCGGTCGGTCTGCTCGGCGTTCAGCGCGGCGATGCGGGCGAGGAGGTCGAGGGCGATGCCGACGTCGACGTCGTAGGGGCGCATGACGTCGATGAGGACGATGCCGACGCCGTCGCCGGTCGGGAGGAGGAGTACCTGGTCCTTCGGGACCCCGCTGGCCCCGACGGCCTCCACGATCACGCGGTTGAGCGCGTGGATGATGTGGCTCTGGGCCTCGATGGTGCGGCCCTTCGAGTAGCCGACGACGTCGAGGAAGACGTACTTCGCGTTGACGGTCTCGATGCTGGACATGCGCGGGCCCCGGCGGTGGACACGAGCCCGGAAGCCTAGCACCCCGTCCGCCGCGCCCCCCATCACCCGCACGCAGCGGCGGGGCTGGGCGGCCCGTCACCGGTCGCGCGGCACGCGCCGAAGCACGGTCAACACCCATCCCTCGGGGCCGTGGCCGCGGTCGATCGTGAGGGCGCGGCGAACCTCGCTGCCCGGACCGATGCGTACCCGCAGCGGCACGACCACGGAGGTGACGGTCGGCCGGCGCAGCGAGCGGATGCCGATCGGTTCGTTGCGGCCGAGCGCGTCCGTCCCCCAGGGCCTCGGCACGTCGATCGCGTCCCACGCCACGTCGTCGCCTGCGACGGTCAGGGACAGGTCGAACGTCCGCTCCGGCCGGTCCGGATCCGCATCGCAGGCGGCCACGCGCACGGCGAGCGGGGTGGTCAACGACCGCGCGAGCGCGGCGAGTTCGCGGACGGTCGCGTCGGTCGGGTCGCCGACGTCCGCGTCGCGCACCGACGACGGAGCGAGACCTGCGTCCACCGGCGCGCCCCCCACGAGGTCCACGCGGCCCGCCACGGGCCGGCCGGCCGCCCCCGGCCGGTCGACGACGATGTCGAGCGTCTCGACGTCGGGCGGCACGAAGCCGCCGGCCGCGAGCGCGACTTCCACCCGCGCCCAACCGCGCCGGACGGGAGCGGAGTCGTCCACGCGGAGCACGGTGACGCGATAGCGGCGCCCGCCGCACTCCGCCTCGCCGACCGCGCCGGCAACCGCCGGCACGACCGTCGTCGCGAAGACCCGCGTCAGGGCCCGCTGCGTCAGGGGTGCGACGAGGTCGCGGGGAGCGAACGGGGTGTCCTGCGCGACCGAGACGTCGGGCTCGCCTCCGTCCGCGGTCGAACGGTCGAATGACCGATCCAACGTCAGGGTCACCTCCACGGTGCCGCCGTCATCGCTCGGCGCCCAGCGTGCCGACACCGTCAGGCCGTCGCGGACGAGGTCGAACAGAGGCGTGTACAGGAAGCACTCCTGCCCGACCTCGAGGTCGAGGCCGCCGCAGGCAATCCGCGCCCGCCCGCCCGTGGCAGCGACGGAATGCGGCTTCGGTGCGTCGAGCGTGAGCGCCCGCACCGAGCCTTCGGCGGTGGCCGCCGGGTCCAGCCCCTCGACCAGCAGCGTGGCCACCGGCCCGTCCACCGTGGCGACGCGGTCGAGGGCCGCTTCGATCGTGCCGCGTGCAGCCGACGGTGCAACGATACACAGCGACAACCTGGGCTCGCGCGAGGCGACAAAGACCACCGCGCGAGGCCAGAACCTAAGTGCGGCTTCGAGTTCGTCGCACTTCAACCCCGTGTCGTCGGCTTGCTCGTCGGTCGGAGTCGTCTGGGGTTCGAGCGTCGCGGGGCCCATCGCGTCGCGGTGGGACATCGAAAGGTCGTAGGCGAAGGTCTCGTACCCGAGCGCGGTCGCCTCGTCCGCTCGTCGGGCTCCCGCCGTCACGCGCCGATCCCACCGCGAGGCGACGTTGCACTCTTCGGTTGTGTCTACGGCGTCCGCTGCCGCCCGCCGCTCGTCGCGCGCCGCCGCGTCGGCGGGGCACGTCGCGAGGGCCGGATCGGTCGGGGCGGCCGTGGCGGCACCGTCGGGCGACGGCCGTCTTGCCTCGCACGATCCAGGTCTCGCAGCAACCGCAAGCGCGGGCGGAGCGTCCATGGGCGCAACGAGCGCATCGACGACGGGCGCCGGCGTCGCCTCGTCCCCGTCGGACGCGAGTCCACCGGGCGTTCCGCCGACGATCATGCCGCCCACGACGCACCCGACCAGGCCGACGGCCACAAGCGTGCGACGGACGAGCACGACGTCGGGGACCATCGCGGAACTCTCGTCGGGCCGCGTCACGCTCCGGTCCCTCCGGGGTCACGTGCACGTCATGCGCGCCGCGCGCACGGCGGCGGCCGTACGATGGGACCGACGGTCCGTGCCTGCGAGCGGGAGAGGTCATGCCCGAGTCCACGCCGTCCTGGTCGTACGCGACGCCCGAGCCGCTCGCCGCGCGCATCGCGCTGCATGCGAAGTACGGCACGGCGCGCGAGCCATGGCACCGCTGGGTGTTCGACCGGATGGACCTCCGCCCCGGCGCCACGGTGCTCGAGGTCGGGTGCGGTCCGGGCACGATCTGGGCACGGAATGCGGACCGACTCCCCCCAGACGTCCGTTTGACCCTGACCGACCGGTCGCCGGGGATGGTCGAGGCGGCCCGTCGGATGCTGGGCGAGACCGGCATCGAGGCCACCGTGGCGGTGGCGGATGCGGCCCGGCTCCCGTTCGCGGAGGCCACGTTCGACGTCGTCCTCGCGGCGCACATGCTCTATCACGTCGAAGACCGTGCGCGGGCGATCGCCGAGGCGCGCCGCGTGCTCCGACCGGGCGGACGCTTCGTCGCGACCACGAACGGGCGCGCGCACCTCCGCGAACTCGAGGCGTTCGCCTGCGGGCACGTCGCCGGATGGGTCCCCCCCGCCCCCACCCTGGCGTTCGGCCTCGAGCACGGCGAGGCGCAGCTGCGCGCGTCGTTCCGCGACGTGTCCCTCTCGCGCCACGAGGGAGGCCTCGTGGTCCCGCACGCCGAGCCGCTCCTCGCGTACCTCTGCTCGCTGCCCGGGCTCGACGCACTCCCCTTCGCCGACGTCGCGCGGCTCCGCGCGGCGCTCGAGGCCCACGTCGGGGCGCACGGCGCGCTGCGGATCACGACCGACAGCGGGGCGTTCGTCGCGAGGTGACGTGCCGGCCAGCGGGCCTCGCGTACCATCGCGGGATGGCCGCGACCCCGGTGCCCCCGCGACTGCACGCGATCCTCGCGCGGGACGGTCGGCACGCCGTCGTCCTCGCGCGCGTGCGGCGTCGGCTCACCGCGAGCGTGGGATGGGACCTGCGGCGCGACACGTTCGAGGTCGGGCAGTACGTGCGGGCCACGCTCGCGCCGCTGCGGTCCGACCTGTCGCCCGACGGGAGACACTTCGTCTACTTCGCGCTCGACGGCCGACGGGCGGCCCGCGGCGCGACGCTCGCGTACACCGCGGTCTCCCGCCGGCCGTGGCTGAAGGCGCTCGACTTTCACCCGGCCGGCGACACGTGGTACGGCGGCGGCCTCTTCGTCGACGACGAACACGTGTGGCTGAACGGCGTGGAGAAGCACCCCGAGGCCCGCACGACGTCCGGGCTGCGGCGGGCCGGGCGCCCGCGCGCGGCCGGCGCCGGCGACACGGGGGACCAGAGCGTCTACGTCCGCCGGCTGCTGCGCGACGGGTGGACCTCGACGGGGTCCCGCACGCTCACGCCGCGGCACGACGTCGCGACATTCGAGCGGGACCTGCGGCACGGGCACGTGCTGCGCAAACGTCTCCACGCGACGTCCGGCCCTCGCGCCGAGGGACGCGGGTGCGTGTACGAGACCCACGGGGTCGTCGGCCCCGCCGGGACGGAGACCGCACACGACGACTGGTCGTGGGCCGACGTGGACGGGCCGCGCGCGCGGGTCGTCTTCGCCCGCGACGGCGCGATCCACGCGGCGCCGCTCGGCCGGACCGGCCCGGGCCCGTCGTGGGTCCTCTTCGACGCGAGCGGCCTCTCCTTCGAGGCGCTCGAGGCTCCGTACTGAGAGGCTGGGAAGGAGTCGCAGACCCCTTCCCGGCCGCGAAGCGCGGGTCCGAAGGGCCCGCACGCCGAGCGGGTCTTCGGGGGGTTCGGGCCCCGAAAGCCGAGCGAAGGCGATTCGTCCACGAACACGGACGCGACGGGCGACGCGCCTACGACTTCGCCGGCGGCACGTTCGCGTCGAGCCAGGCGAAGAGCTCGCGTTGCCGGGCGCGCGAGAGCATCCAGAGCGGGATGCGCCGCTCGGTCCCGTCGCGCCGCGTCACGAGATGGGTGCCGACGTACCCGGTGCCCGGGCGCCAGACCAGCTCGCGGGCCTCGAACGTGGCGACGCGCGCCGGGAACGCGCGGCGCCAGTGGAGGCGGCCGTCCTCGGTCCGGAGCATCGGCGCGAGGAGATAGGTGAGGGCCGAACTCACGGCGTAGCCGCTCGCCAACGCCAGCGGGATCGCGACGAACGCCACGGGCACGACGTCGATCAGGCGGCCCGGCGCCCCGATCAGGACGGCGGCGCGGACGAGCACCGACACGTAGGCGACCGTGAAGCACGCCGCGACGACCTGCGCCGCGACGAGGGAGAACCGGACCCGGAACCCGCGCGGCCCGGAGGCACCCACACCGGCCTCGTCGCGCGTCGCGCGCGGGCCGTAGGCGGGGACGGGCGTCAGGTCGCCGACGTACACGGCCCCAGCGTACTCGACCCGAGGCCCGACGTCCGGCCCTCGGCGGCGCGCACGAGCCGGCGACGCTCGTGGGACCGCGCTCCGACGTTGCACGCCGGGTCAGCGAGCCCTCGACACGCCGGAGGGAGCCGGCGGCGGCGCGCCGGGAGGGACACTCCGGTCCATCCACGCGAAGAGCCGCCGCTGGTCATGCCGGCGGAGGAGCGCGAGCGGGAGCTTGCGCTCCTCGCCCTCCCGTGACGTCAACAGGTACCGCCCCACGTAGGTCGCACCCGGGCGCCACCGCAGCTCGGCGGCGTCGAACTCGAGTTCCCGGCGACGGAACGCGCGTCGCCAGTAGAGGCGCCCACGATCGACTCGGCCCATGGGCGCGACCGCGAAGGTGAGCGCCGTGACCAAGGCGGCCGCACCGAGGAGCCAAGCCACGAGGGCGTACACGACGACGCGCAGCGTACCGAACGAGGACGGCCACTCCCCCGAAGCGACCAGCGCCGACGTGAAGTACCAGCCCACCCCACCGGCCACCGCCGCACCGACGAGATTCCCGACGACGTACGACCTCCGACACCGCAGTTCGAGCGGCTCCGCGAGATCGGCGGCGCTCAGGTCGGCGCGCGCGCGAACGCCGTACCCCGTCGGCGCGGGCAGGGAGTCGTCGGTCGAGTTCACCCCGGGAACATATCGCCGGCGCACGGCGCTCGCCACGGGACCCCGCTCGCGCCCGCGCCGATCACCGGCCCCTACATGAAGTTCGGCGTGTGGAGGTCCGAGAGGGTGCGCGCCTGCGTCACGGTGAAGCCGGCCGCGACCAGGCGGCGGACGCGGTTGTGGCCCATCTCCTCGAGGAGCTCGCGGAAGGCCGCGTGGCCCGTGCGGACCGCGGCCGGCTCGTCGCCGTGCGCCGCCAGCACCGTCAGCGCGTCCTGCACCGACGCCGGGACACCCGCGTCCCCCATCGTCGCGGCGCGCCGCCGCACCGCCGCCTCGAGGCGGTCGTAGAGTGCCGGGTCGTGCGCGAGCGCGTGGCGCACGTGCGCGAGGCCGAAGTGGACGTGCCGGGCCTCGTCCGCGCGCGCCTTGCCGACGAGCACCGACGTCGCCTCGTCGGGCGCGTGCACCTCGACGAACCGCAGGAGGTCGAGGAACGTGCCCTCGCCGAGGACCGAGAGCAGGAACATCGCCTCGGTGAAGTCCTCCTGCTGCAGCAGCGACAGCAGCGAACGCGACGTCGTCACGTGGCTGACGCCGAGCCCGCCGCCGCCGGCCCGCGCGCGCTTCAGGAACACGTCGACGTGCCGCGCCTCGTCGGCGAGCGTCACCGCGAGCAGCATCGCCACCTCGGCGTACGCCGGGTGCAGCCGCGGGAGGAACTTCGCGGGCACCCACAGCGCCGAGAGCTCGTTCTCGGCGAGGAACGTCATCACCTGCCCGAGCGCGCGCTCGAGCGCCACGGGCAGCGTCGCCACCTTGTCCCAGGGCACGTCCCGCGTCGCGTCCCACTGCGCGGCGACCGCCTGGTCGTAGAGGCGCGCGGTCTCGGGCGGCGCGAGCCGGTCGCGGTCGAGGAGGTCCACCGGGTACGGCGGGCCGCCGGGCTCGACGCGCGCGCCGCGCGGCGCGAAGCCCGTCGCGGGGTCGGCGTGCGCCGGGAACGGCACCGCGGCGAGCACGTCGGCGGCGAGGAAGGTCCCGTCGGGGCGTCGCAACGCGAGGCCCGCTCCGCCGCCGCCGGACGCGCCGCCCGCGGGCGCGGCGCCGTGGGGCCCGCGCGCCACGCGGTGCACCGCGCGGCCGTCGGGGAGGCGTTCGGCGCCGAGGTAGACGTGCCGCTCCGCGCGGCACCACGACGCGACGTCCTCGGCGAACGCGGGCGAGACGCTCGCGACGGTCACGACGCCGCCCTCGGTCACGAGGTCGAGCGCGGGGCGCAGGATCGCGAGCGCGCCCCCGCCGATCGCGAGGTCGCCCACGTCCACCGCGACCGCGCCGGCCGCCCCCTGCGACGCACCGGGCCTCGCGTCGGCGGGCTCGGGCCGGGCCTCGCGTGCCGTCACCAGCCGCCCGCCGCGTCGAGCGCCGCCACGAGGCTCGCGTAGCCCTCCTCGCGGGGCGGCATCCACTGCCGCAGCCCCTCGAGCTCGAGGAGGCGGCGGCTCTTCGGGTCGTCCCAGCGCATTGCGGCGAGCGCGCGCCAGAACGCGTCGGCCTGGGCCGACGGGAACGAGGCGAGCGCGTCGAACATGCAGTGGTCGAAGCCGGGCGTCGTCCAGAGCGCCTCGAGGCGCGACGGGTCGACGCGGCCCGCGGCCTGCTCGCCGACCCAGACGAGGTCGCCGACGACGCCCGCCTGCGCGCGGCCGTCGCGCAGCGCCGCGAGCACGTCGAGCTCGCTGGTGCCCGTGTCGCCGTGTTTGCCGAGGTCGGTGTCGAACGGCAGGACCTTCACGCGCGCGAGGTCGACGCCCTCCTGCGCGAGGAAGTGGAGCGGGAGGATGCGGGCCTGCGTCGAGTCGCGGCTGCCGACGGCCAGCGTCTTGCCGTGGAGGTCGGCGAGCGAGCGGACGCCCGCGTCGCGGCGCACGACGAGCTTGCTGTGGAAGTCGCGGTCGCTGTCGCGCATGCCGAGGGAGCGGGAGGTCCCGCCGGTGCGGCGCCGCACGCGGACGTGCGCGAGCGGCGTGTTCCACGCGACGTGGACGTGGCCCGCGAGGAGCGCCTCGACCTGGCGCTCGTAGTTGCTGAACAGGCAGAAGTCCATGGGGACGCCGGCCCCGCGGAAATGGTCGCGGATCCCCTCCCAGATGGTGACCACCTTGGGGTCGTACGCCACCGCGCCGAGGACGATCGTGTTCATCCCGACACCCTACCTTTCCGCCCCGCGGACGCCCTCCTCGGGCCGACGATCCGACGGCGGCCGGGCGGGGCGCCCCCCGTGGAGGGCGCCCCGAGGCCCGCGTCAGCCGAAGAGCGGGAGCCCCGTCAGCGCGCGGCCGACGAACTCCTGGAGGTGGTCGACGGTGGGCGCCATGACCCAGCCGGCGCGCGCGTCGCGGAAGACGCGCTCGAGGCCGAGGTGCTTGCTGAACGCCGCGCCGCCGCAGGCCTTCATGCCGAGGTCGGTGACCTCGGTCGCGGCGTCGAGCGCGGCGAGGCGGGCCTGCAGCACGAGCAGCGGCGTGTCGGCCGCCGGCGCGAGCATGGCGGCGACCGTGCGGCCGAGGAGCGACCGCGCGGCCTCCGTGCGCATGCTCATGTGCGCGAGCCGCGCGCGCAGCGTGGGGAAGTCGCGCAGCTTCGCGCCGGAGTCGAACCCGGCGCCCGAGAGGTGGCCCGCCGTCGCGGCGATCGCCGCGCGGCAGAGCCCGAGGGCCATCGCGGAGGTGCCGACCGCGAACCACGGCAGCACGACCTGCAGCATCCCGTCGGCGCCCTTGCCCTGCTCGGTGAGCAGGTCGCCGCGCGCGACCGCGAGCTTGTCGAGGCTGACGGGCGCGCTGTCGTTGCCGCGCAGGCCGAGGCCCGTCCACGGCGCCGTCACCGTCACGCCCTTCGCCGTGCGTCGGCAGAGGTAGAGCGTGGACTCGAGGGGCGACGACGCGCTCGGGGCCTGCGCGCTCGAGACGTAGGAGTCGGCCTGGTTGGCCGACGTGACCCACGACTTCGTCGCGTCGGTGGACCACGCGCCGCCGGACTCGACGAGCGCCGACACCGGCGACCAGAAGTGCGAGCGCGAGCCCTTCTCCGAGAACGCGAGCGTCGTCAGGTGCTTGCCCGACGCCATGTCGCGCAGCACCGCGTCGCGGTCCTTCAGCGTGGTCGAGGCCGCGACCATCTGCGACGCGGTCACGTGCATCACGTAGACCATCGCCGTCGAGGCGCACGCCGTCGCGAGCTCCTCCACGACCGCCGCGAAGAGGCCCGGCGTGCCGCCGAGCCCGCCCACCGCCTTCGGCAGCGCGACGCCCCACAGCCCGCGCTTGCCCAGCTCGGCCATCGCCTCGGCCGGGTACCGACCCGCGCCGTCCACCTCGGCGGCGAACTTGGCCGCCACCGCCTTCGCCGCCGTCACCGGCCCCGCGAGGAGCGCCTCGCCGGCCGCATCGAGCCCGTACACGTGTGCCATCGTCGTCGCGCCTCCGGGGCGCGACGGACTCACGTCCCGGTCGACGCCCTGCCAGTTCCCTCACGCCGAATCGCCACGCGACCCGCGGACGCGGGTCAACCGAAGCCGCTCGGGTGCGGGAGGGGGAACGTCATGGCGCCGTTCTACCGGACCGCGGGGGCCGCGGGAACCCCCGGGCCTCGCGTCAGCGGGGCGGGGTCGGGCCCGCGTCCGGGAACGCCACGGTCCGCGCGCGGAACCGCAGCACGAGCCGCGTGTCGACCGTCGGCGCGAACCCGCGCGGGAAGAGGACGAACACCTCGCCGTGCGCGGGGAGCGTGACGGTCCGCTGCCACGTCGCGGCCACGATCTCCGGCCGCTGCACCCGCGCCGTCGCGCCCCCCTCGAACACGTCGAGGGTCTCCTCGACGATCGGGTCGTGGAGCCGCCGCACCTCCGCGTCGAACGCGACCTCGATCGGCCCCGCGGCGCGCCGCTGGCGCGGCGTGAACGCGAGCCGCACGCCCGTCTCCACGCGACCGACGATCGGGTCGGCGATGGTCGTGCCGTTCGCGTGCGACGTCACCTCGATGTCGTCCACGACGGCGCGCTGCGACGACGCGGAGACCTCGACGCGTTGGCCCTCGTAGCCGGAGCTGTCGGCCTCCGTGAGCGGCGTGATCGCGCCGGCGCGCAGCGCCTTCGCCCACGCCTCGAGGAGCGCCGGCGTCGCCGGGACGACGACGGGATCGACGTCCGGCGCGGGCGCGCCGAGCGTGGCGGCGACGTCCGCCGCGCCCATGCGGACCCACTCGACCTCGTGCGCGACGCCGACGGTCGGGGGCGCGCCCGTGCGCGCGGGACGCGAGGCCCGGTCCGCGCCGACCGTCGCCGCGTCGAGGCGGTCGCGCAGCGCCAGCGCGACCGCGCGCAACGTCGCGGCGTCGGCGTGGGCCAGCGCCTCCTCGGCGAGGCCGCGCGCGGCGCTGCGGTCCTCGACGAGGCCCGCGACGAGGCGGTCGACGGGGCTCTCCGCGAGCGGCGGCGCGGCCGGGGCGTCGCCCCCCCACGCAGCGGGGCCACGGACCCCGGAGAGGCCCACGAGCAGCAGGCACGGCGCGAGCACGGTTCGACGCACGGACGGACCCTCCCGGGACGCTGACGCGGGAGAGTCTCCGGACGGCCCGTCACCGGGACGCCACCGCGAAGCCGCCGCGGGCCCGGCGCGCGGCCGGGCCGTCAGGCCCCGCGTCGCGCCCGCGCGCGCGCGGCGAGCGCCACGCCCGCGACCGCCATCACCCCGGCGGCCGTCGCCGCGACGCCCCGCACCCAGGCCGCCAGCTGCGGGCTGCGGCGCGGGTGCCCGAGGGCCTCGTAGACGAGGTGCTCGCAGTTCCCGGAGAACAGGCGGTACCGGCGGCCGAGGTGGCGCCGCGCGCGCGCGAGCGCCTCGTCGCGCGACACGAACCGCGGGATCGACGGCCGGTAGACGACGCCGCCCTGGGCGAAGTCGTGGAGCGGCTCGTCGAAGACGCCGCCGCGCCGCGCGGAGGCCGAGATCACGCGCAGCCCGGCGGGGCCGACCGCGCTGACGACGCCCACGTGCGTGACGACGCGGCCGGGGAACACGTCCACCGCGATCGGGTCGCCCGGGAGGAAGGCGTCGTCCGCCGACGCGCCCCCGCGCGGGGACGCGCCGTGGGCGCGGGCCCCGAAGGGCGACGCCCCCGAGGGAGACGACGCAGCGGAGGGACGACGGGCGTGGTTCACGGTGGGCGATCGTACCCCGGTCCGAGGGACCGCGAGGCCCGGCGGCCGCCGGGCCTCGCGGTCCCGAGCACCGGTTCGCTGCCCCCACCCGTTCCCTCGCGCGGAGGTCTGCCGTACGCTTCGCCCTCCCCCGCGAGCCCTCGCCCCTGCGCCCCCCCGCACGCCAACGCCCGTCGTCCCCCGCGAGCGCCGCGCGCCGATGAAGCACGTCCTCGTCGTGTTCGGGACGCGGCCGGAGGCGATCAAGATGGCGCCGGTCGTCGCCGCGCGGCGCGCGCGCGGCGACACGCTGCGGACGACCGTATGCGTGACGGGCCAGCACCGGGAGATGCTCGACCAGGTGCTGGCGCTGTTCGGGATCGTGCCGGAGATCGACCTCGGGCTGATGCGGCCGGGGCAGACGTTGTCGGACGTGGCGGCGTCGGTGCTGACGCACATGGACGACGTGCTGACGGACCGCGAGCCCGACGTCGTGCTGGTGCACGGCGACACGACGACGGCCATGGCGACGGCGCTCGCGGCGTTCCACCGGCAGGTGCCGGTCGGGCACGTGGAGGCGGGGCTGCGGTCGGGGCGCATGGACGCGCCGTTCCCGGAGGAGATGAACCGGGTCGTCGTGGACCGCGTCGCGACGCACCTGTTCGCGCCGACGCCGGGCGCCGCGGAGCACCTGCGGCGCGAGGGCGTGGACGAGCGCGGCGTGCTCGTGACGGGCAACACGGCGATCGACGCGCTGCTCGCGGTGCGCGGGCGCGTCGCGACGATGGACGTGCCGGTGAAGGCGGTGGTGGGCGACCGCAAGCGCATCGTGCTGGTGACGGCGCACCGGCGGGAGGCGTTCGGGAAGCCGTTCGCGGACGTGTGCGCGGCGCTGCAGGCGGTGGCCGTGGCGCACCCCGACGTCGCGTTCGTGTACCGGTGCACCTGAACCCGAACGTGCGCGGGCCCGCGCGCGAGCGGCTGTCGGCGGAGAACGTGTTCCTGCTCGAGCCGGTGGACTACGCGTCGCTCGTGTGGCTGCTCGACCGCTGCGAGCTGGTGCTGACGGACTCGGGCGGGATCCAGGAGGAGGCGCCGGCGCTCGGGAAGCCGGTGCTCGTGCTGCGGGACGTCACCGAGCGGCCGGAGCTGATCGAGGCGGGCGCGGGGGTGCTCGTCGGGACGAACCCGGAGCGGATCGTCGCGGAGGCCGGGCGGCTGCTCGACGACGCGGCGCACCGCGCGTCGGTGGGGCGGCCGCGGGGCCTGTTCGGCGACGGGCGCGCGGCGCTGCGGATCGCGGCGCGGCTCGCGGGCGAGGCGGTGAAGCCGTGGGCGCCGACGCCGACCGGCCCGGACGCGGCGGCCGCGCCGGCGCCGGCGGGACCCGCGCGATGAGCGCGACCGCCGGGCCCGCGCGCGCGCGGCGGGTCCTCGTGATGCTGCCGGCGTACCACGAGGAGAAGAACCTCCCGCCGCTGCTCGCGGACTTCCGCGACACGTTCGCGCGCTGGCCCGGCGCGCCCGCGTGGTCGCTGCTCGTCGTGGACGACGGGAGCAAGGACGGGACGGCGGCGGCGGCGCGGTCGGTGCCGGGCGTGCCGGTCACCGTGATCACGCACGCGGTGAACCAGGGGCTCGGCGCCGCGATGCGGACCGGGATCACGTACGCGCTCGAGCACGGGACGGACGACGACCTGCTGCTGACCATGGACGCCGACCACACGCACCCGCCCGAGCTGGTGCCGTCGATGGTCGCGCTCGCGGACGCGGGGAGCGACCTCGTGATCGCGTCGCGGTACCAGCCCGGGGCCGAGATCCACGGCCTCGTGTGGTGGCGGCGGTGGCTGTCGGACGCGGCGTCGCTCGTGTTCCGGGCGGTGTTCCCGTGCGGGGCGCGCGACTACACGTGCGGGTTCCGGTGCTACCGGATCGGGCTCCTGCGCTGGGGGCACGCGCGGTACGGGCGCCACTTCCTCAACCAGCGCGGGTTCTCGGTGATGGTGGACCTGCTGCTGAAGCTGCGGCGCCGGGCCCGGCGCATCGCCGAGGTGCCGCTCGTGCTGCGGTACGACCGCAAGCAGGGCGCGAGCAAGATGAAGGTCGTGCGCACGATCGTGACGACGCTGCGGCTGCTCGGCCGGCGCTTCGTGGGCGACCCGACGGGGCCTTAACCCCCCGGTCCGACAGCGAGACAACGGGGTCGCAGCCCTTCGTCTCGGTGTTGACCCGGGGGGTCAGGGGTCGCGGCGACGGCGGCGGAGAGGGCGGTGGGCGGCACCGGGGGACCGCGCGCGGGAGTCCGGCGGCTCGACGTGCAGCGGGATCCGCGGACGGGCGGCCGGCGGGGGCAGGAGGCCCCGGAGCCACCGGTCGGACAGGGCGGTGAGCGGCGCGGGGTCCAGCGTGTTCCAGGTGACGCGGCCCTGCTCGCGCGCGCCGACGAGGCCCGCGCGCCGCAGCACGCCGAGGTGCTTCAGCACCGCGAACCGCGTCAGGCGCGGGAACGCCGCGCACAGGGCCCCCGAGGTCCGCGGCCCGGCCCGCAGCAGGTCGAGGAGGGCCCGCCGCGTGGGGTCGGCGAGCGCCCGGAACACCGGATCGAGATCGTCCCCGGCCGTCATGTGACTCCAGGGAAACATGACGTCGGCCCGGCCCGAACGGGAATCGCTCGGGCGTCGTTCCGCTCCCCCCGGCGCCCCCGGGGATACTCCCCCCATGGCGACCACGGTCCCCTACGCCGAGTCGAGCCGCGAGCTCCGCGCCGCGCTGACCTCGGCGCTCGACACCGAGCGGCTGAAGGCCCTCCACGAGGTCTCGGGCCTCCGCCACGCGCTCGTGGTGCTCCGCCAGCTGCTCGTCCTCGCGGCGGCCGTCTACGTGATCCTCCGCTGGCCCGACGTCCCGTGGGCCTGGGTGCCCGCCACGATCACCATCGGCTTCGTCGTCTTCTCCTTCCTCCACCTGCTCCACGAGGTCGTCCACCGGGTCGTCTTCCGCAGCCACCGCAGCCGCTTCAACCGCGCGCTGGGCCTCGCGTACGCGACGCTCGGCGGGTTGTCGGCCTCGCAGTTCGAACGGTGGCACCTCGACCACCACGACATGCTCGGCACCGCCGACCGCGACCCCAAACGCGCCCACCTCACGCCCAAGATCGTGCGCCGCTGGTACAAGGCGCTCTACCTCACGCCGGCGCTCTTCCCGATCTACTTCCGCGCCGCCGCGAAGGCCTCCGCGGGCTACGAACCCGCCCTCCGCGCCCGCATCCGTCGCGAGCGGCTCGTCACCACCGTCTTCCACCTCGGGCTCGCGGCCACGCTCTGGGTCACGCTGGGCCCGGCGGCCGCCGCGAAGCTCCACCTCCTGCCGGTCTTCGCCGTGTTCCCGTTCGCGTTCACGGTCAACCGCCTCGGCCAGCACTACGACGTGAACCCCGACGACCCGGCGGCCTGGAGCACGCTCATGCGGCCCAGCCCGCTCTTCTGGGACCGCGTCTTCCTCTGGACCAACTACCACCTCGAGCACCACTACTTCCCCCGCGTGCCGATGTACCGGCTGCCGGCGCTGCGGAAGGCCCTCGACCCGTTCCTCGCGGCGCGCGGCGTCCGCCCGCACACCTACCGCGGGCTGCTCTGGGGCTGGTTCGTGCTCAACCGCGCCCCGCACACCGACTGGCGCGTCCCCGCGGAGGCCGCGCGCCCGTGAGCCCGGCCCGCGTCGAGGTCCTCTTCTTCGCGGCCGCGCGCGAGGCGGCGGGCGCGCCGTCGGTGCGGCTCGAGGTCGCGCCCGGCACGACCGTGGACGCCCTCGCCGCGACGCTCCGCGCTCGCTTCCCGAAACTCGCCGCCGTCGGCGCGGTACGCTTCGCCGTCGGCGAGCGGTTCGCCGACGGTGCGACGGTCGTCGCGGACGGCGACGTCGTGGCGTTCATCCCCCCGGTCAGCGGAGGGTAAGGTGTTCGCGCTGACCGACGCCCCCATCGACGACGCCGCCGTGCGTCGCGCCGTCGAGACGACCGCCGCCGGCGCCGTCGTCGTCTTCCACGGGACCGTCCGCGACGCCACGAAGGGCCGGCGCGTGCGGTTCCTCGAGTACGAGGCGTACCCGGCCATGGCCGTCGCGCAGCTGCGCGCCCTCGCGGGCGCCGTCACCGCAGCCCACGGGCTCACGGGCCTCGCGTGCGTCCACCGCGTCGGCCGCCTCGCCCTCGGCGAGACCGCCGTCGTCCTCGCGGTCAGCGCCCCCCACCGCGGCGCCGCGCTCGCGGCCGTCGACGACTTCATCGTGCGGCTGAAGCGCGACGTCCCGATCTGGAAGAAGGAGCACTTCGAGGACGGCGCGGTCTGGGTAGGCTCTCCCGACGACCCGCAGGGCGAGCGCGCGTCCGCGGGCCGGCGCACGGAGACGAACCGATGATCGGCGGCACGATCCTGGTGGCCTCGGACGCGACCGGCGAGACGGGCGAGAAGGTCGTCCGCGCGGCCCTCGTGCAGTTCTTCGGCCACGAGAAGGTGCGGATCGAGGTCCTGCCGCACGTGCGCGACGAGGCGACGGTGCGCGCCGTCGTCGCGGAGGCCAAGAAGCGCTCGGCCCTCCTCGTCTACACGCTCGTGGGCTCGACGCTCCGCGCGCGCCTGAAGCAGGTGGCCGAGGAGGCCGACGTGCGCGCCGTGGACCTCCTCGGCGGCCTCCTCCTCCAGATGGCGATGCACTTCGGCGAGGACCCGCTCTACAAGCCCGGCCTCGGCCACGAGCTCAACGCCGAGTACTTCAAGCGCATCGACGCCGTCGAGTTCGCGGTCAACAACGACGACGGCAAGGAACCGCGGAACCTTCGCAAGGCCGACATCGTCCTCGTGGGGGTGAGCCGCACGAGCAAGACGCCGCTGTCGCAGTACATCGCGCACCGCGGCTACCGCGTCGCGAACGTGCCGCTCGTGCGCGAGATCCCGCTGCCCCGCGAGCTCGAGCTCGTCGACCCGCGCCGCGTCTTCGGGCTCATGGTGGACCCCGCGATGCTCATCGAGGTGCGCCGCACGCGCATGAAGCACATGGGCATGGAGCCCAGCAGCGAGTACGGCGACCCGCGCCGGGTCCGCGAGGAGCTCGAGTGGTGCCGCCGCCTGTTCGCGGACCACCCGCAGTGGACGCTCCTCGAGATCTCGGGCAAGGCGATCGAGGAGACCGCGTCGTTGATCCTCGAGCGCTACCGGCAGCGGTTCTCCCATCCCGGGCCGGCGGCCCCGGCCCGCCCCGGGGCCGAGCCGTCCACGGCGCCCCCCGCCGAGCCCCCGGCCGCCCCGCCGGCGCGCCCCGAGCCCGCGCCCGCCCCGGCGAGGCCGGCGGCGTCGAAGGACGCGACCTCGACCCCCGGGACCGCGAGGCCCGCTGCGAAGCCGGGAGCGAAGCCGGCAGCGAAGCCGATCGTGAAGGCCCTCGAGCCGGCGGCCGAGCGAGCGGTCACGAAGCCGGCGACGGGCACGGCGCGGCGGCCCGGCGCGAAGCCGACGGCGAAGAAGGCGAAGGGCTGACCGCGTGGCCATCGTCACGGTCACGAACCTCACGAAGGCCTACGGCCGCCGCCCGCCGGCGCTCGTCGACGTGTCCCTCGAGTTCCGCGAGGGCGTCACCGGCCTCCTGGGCCCGAACGGCGCCGGGAAGAGCACCCTGCTCCAGTGCGTGCTCGGCCTCCTGCGCGACTTCTCGGGCCGCGCGACCGTCCTCGGGCTCGACGCGCGGCGCCAGCGCCTCGACATCCGGCGGCGCGTCGGCTACATGCCGGAGGCCGACGCGCTCCTGCCGCGCATGAGCGGCGTCGCGTCGTGCCGGTTCCTCGCCCAGCTGTCGGGCCTGAGCCGACGCGAGGCCCTGCGCCGCGCCCACGAGTGCCTCCACTACGTCGGGCTGACGGAGCACCTCTACAAGTCGGCCGAGGAGTACTCGACGGGCATGCGGCAACGGCTGAAGCTCGCGCAGGCCATCGTCCACGACCCCGACGTCCTCTTCCTCGACGAGCCCGTCTCCGGCATGGACCCGCAGGGCCGCGAGGACTTCCTCGCGCTCGTCCGCGGGCTCGCGAAGGAGCACGGCAAACACGTCATCTGGTCGAGCCACATGCTCCCCGACGTCCAGCGCGTCGCGGACGGCATCCTCGTGCTGCAGGGCGGGCACGTCCGCGGCTCGTTCCGCCTCGAGGACCTCGAGGGAGCGACCGGCCGGTTCGACGTCGAGGGCGAGGGCCACGCGATGCCGTTCCTCGACGCCCTCGCCACGCGCGGCGTCCGCGTCGAGCCGGAGGACGCCACCCCCGGCGCCCTGGACCCGACGAGCCTGCGGTTCCGCCGCATCGTCCAACCGCCCGGCGGCGACGCGGGCCCGGTGTTCGAGGCGGCGCACGCCACCGCGACGATCCTCCGCGCGGTGACGCCGGTCGTCGAGCGGCTCGAGGACGTGTTCCACCGCCTGATCGACGGCGGGAGGATGCAGCGCCCGGAGACCCTCACGCTGCCCGCCGCGGGCCCCGGTGCGGAGGCCGCGCGATGACCGTCCACGCGCGCGGCTACCGCCCGTTGAAGGACCGACGCCGCTCGAAGGGGCTGCGGTTCGTGCCCATCTTCCGCGAGGCCCGACGCGACGCGATGCGCGGGGTGCTGCTCCTCGTGTTCCGCCTCCTCTGCGTCCTCCTGCCGCTGATCCTGATCGGCTTCTTCCTCTACTTCCAGTCCGGCCCGCTGTCGGCGATCCTCCGCCAGACCACCGGCGGGATGCAGCTCGACGAGCTCACGACCGCTCGGGAGACGCTGTCGATCGCGCTCCTGATGTTCCACGACTGGACCGCGCTCTGGATCGTGCTGCTCTCCCTCTTCGTCGGCGCCGGCGTCATCGCCGACGACCTCCGCACGCGCGCCCTGCCCCTGTACCTCGTGCGGCCGATCACGCCGATCGACTACTTCCTCGGCAAGTGGCTAGTCCCGGTGTCGGCGCTGGTCGTCTACGTGTTGTGCCCCGGGTTGCTGCTCGTCCTGCTCGCCGCCTCGATGCGCCCGAGCGGCGAGACCTGGGCATTCCTCGTGGACCGCCGCGACGTGATCCTGGCGCTGCTCCACCACTTCGCCGTGCTCGCCGTGGGGTACGCGAGCCTCGTGGTCCTCGTGTCGACGGTCGCCCGCCGGCGGCTCTCGGCGATCGTCCTCGGCGCCCTCGTCTTCCTCGGCGGGTCGCTCATCGCCGGGAGCGCGATGGGCGTCAAGGGACCGCTCGGCGACGCCGCCCGAGCGACGTCGCTCTACGCCAACGCGCAGCGCGTCCTCCAGGACGGGCTCGGTTCGAGCCTCCCGTACGCCCAGCGCGCCGAGCTCCCCTCCACGACGGCGGCCTACGTCGTGACCGGCGCGTTGTTCGTCGCCTGCGCCGTCGCCGTGCTGCGCCGCGCGCGGACCTCGGAGGTCGTCTCGTGACCCTCCCGAGCATTCGCGTGCAGGACCTGTCCATGTGGTACGGCGACGTCCTCGCGGTCAACGAGGTCACCGCCGACTTCGGCCCCGGCGTCACCGGCCTCCTGGGCCCCAACGGCGCCGGCAAGAGCACGCTCATCAAGGTCGTCGCCGGCATGCTCGCGCCGCGGATCGGCACGGTGACGGTGATGGGCGAGGCGCCGTTCGACAACCCCCGGGTGATGCGCCGCGTCGGCCTGTGCCCCGAGCAGGACGCCGTGTACGCCGGCGCGACCGCCATCGAGACGCTCACCTACCTCACCCGCCTCCACGGCTACCCGAAGGGCGACGCGTCGGCCCGGGCACGCGAGGCGCTCGTGCGCGTCGGCCTCGAGGCCGCGATGGACCGCCCGGTCGCCGGGTACAGCAAGGGCATGCGGCAGCGCGTCCGGCTGGCGCAGGCGCTGGCCCACGGGCCCGACGTCGTGATCCTCGACGAGCCCCTGAACGGGCTCGACCCCGTCGCCCGGCGCGACATCGTCGCGCTGGTGCGCGCGCTGGGCGACGAGGGCCGCTGTGTCGTCGTCTCGAGCCACGTGCTGCACGAGGTCGAGGCCATGACCCGTCGGGTGCTCATGATGGCCCACGGCCGCGTCGTCGCCGACGGGACCATCGAGGAGATCCGTCGGGACCTGTCGGACCGGCCGCTCGCGATCGAGGTCACGACGGCCGACCCCCGCGCCGTCGCGCGGCTCGCGGTCGAGCTGCCCGGCGTGCTCCGCCTCGAGCTTCGCGACCGCGCGGTCCACGTGGTCACGTCGAAGCCCCTCGAGCTGTTCCAGGCGCTCCCCGCCTGGCGCAGCACGGCCGGCGTCCCGGTGGACGGGTGGCGCCCCGTGGACGAGAGCCTCGAAGCCGTGTTCCGGTACCTGACCACCTAGGAGTCGCCGTGCCCGACGTGCTCCGCGACGTCCCGCTCTCCCCCCGCCGCGACGCGGGCGTCCGCCCCTTCGAGGGATTCTCGGTCGTCTTCGCCTGGGGGCTCCGCCGAGGCTTCTCGGCGAAACGCTTCCGCTGGACCGCGGGGCTCACGCTCGGCATCGGGATCCTGCTGGCGTTGCTCCACGGCGGCGCGCGCGACGCGGCGTTCCGGCTCTGGATGAGCCTCGACAACGGCATGCTCGGGGTCGGCGTCCCCCTCGTCGCCCTGGCGCTCGCGGGCGGCGGGTACGCCGAGGAGGTGGCCGACCAGACCCTCGTCTACCACCTCGTGCGCCCGGTCTCGCGCGCGACCGTGTTCCTCGGCCGGTTCGCCGCGGGCATCGTGCCGTGCATCGCCACCGCCGTGGCGCTCGTCCTCGCGGTCATGCTCGCGACGGGCGTCTCCCTGCCGCCCATGGTCTACGTCAAGACGGCCGCGGTCGCGGGCATCGGCGCGACGTGCGTCGGCGCCGTCTACTTCGCCCTCGGCGCCCTCTTCCGCCGCGGGCTCATCGCCGGCCTCGTGTACACGTTCGTGGTCGAGGCGCTGTTCCAGTTCCTGCCGGGATCGGTCCAGAACCTCTCGTTGATGCACCACGTGCGGAGCGTATTCCACCGCTGGTGCGACGCCGACTTCGCGCCGCTGTCCCGCGGCATCGCCGGCCGCATCGCCGCGCAGGCCCAGGGCGGCCCGCAGGTCGGACGCCCGCAGGACATCGTCTTCCAGCGGGCCACGGAGGTCTGGTCGTCCGCCGGCAACGCGCTCCTGATCTGCGGGTCGGTCCTCGTGATCGCCCTCGCCGCCGGTTGCATGGCCGTCAAGCGGACGGACTACGCCCTCAAGGACGCCTGACGCCCGGCGACGCCCCGCCCGCGGCGGGCCGGGCCCGCCGTCGCGTGGTAGCGTCCCGGCTCCCCCGGAGCCGCACCATGCCGAAGATCGCCACGCTCGAGACCGCCAAGGGCACCATCCGCCTCACCCTCTTCGAGAAGGACGCCCCGAAGACCGTCGCCAACTTCGAGAAGCTCATCACCGAGGGCTTCTACGACGGCGTCACCTTCCACCGCGTCGTGCCGAACTTCGTCATCCAGGGCGGCGACCCCCTCTCGAAGACCCTCGCCCCGGGCAGCCCGCGCATCGGCACCGGCGGCCCCGGCTACACGATCAAGTGCGAGACCGCGGGCAACCCGAACAAGCACACGCCGGGCACGCTCTCCATGGCCCACGCGGGCAAGGACACCGGCGGCAGCCAGTTCTTTATCACCCACACCGCGACGCCCCACCTCGACGGCAAGCACACCGTCTTCGGCCGCGTCGTCGGCGCCGAGGACATGGCGGTCGTCAACGCGATCCGCGCCGGCGACAAGCTCCTCAAGGCCACGGTCGCCGAGACGAAGTAGGGCACCGAGACGAAGTAGGGCACCGAGACGAAGTAGGGCCCGAGAGGGCGTAGGACCGGCGACGACGTCGGCCCCGAGCCCCGCTCGGGGCCGCAGCGGCGCGGGGTTCCCGCGACCGCGCCCGCCTTCCGGGACCGCGAGGCCCGGTCGCCGCCGTGCGACCCGGGCCCTGCGTCCGCCCGCCAGAGCGCAGCGGACGGCCGGACGGGGCGGGCCTCGCGTGCCGCGGGTCGGGCCTCGCGTGCCGCGGGTCGGGCCTCGCGTGCCGCGGGTCGGGCGTCGCGTGCCGCGGGTCGGGCCTCGCGTGCCGCGGGTCGGGCCTTGCGTCCCGCGGGTCGGGCCTCGCGGTCCCCGACGCGGGTCGCGGACCCGACGTCGGCGCGCGGTCAGCGGAACCAGCGACCGACGTCGAGGGCGTCGCCGAGCGCGGTCTGCCCGGTCGCGAGGGCCAACGCGGCCGCCGCGAGGAGGACCGCGCCGCCCACCGCGATCCACGTGGCCCAGGCGGCGGCGAAGGTCGGCGGGGCCGCGGTCGGCGCGGCGTCGGCGGGCGGGTCGGAAGGCGTCGGGGTGGTGGCGGGCATGGGGCGCTCGTCCCGGGGGAACGCCACGGGAAGCGTGCGCTTCCCGCGCCGGGTCCGTCGATGATACTGTCCGACTCACGGACGAAGGGACGCCGGTGCGTCCCGTCCCCCATGCCGGCCCCTTCGCGCCCCCACCTCCTCCTCCCGTCGCCCCAGGGGCTCCTCCACTACGACGTGGTCGAGGAGACGGTCTTCCTCGGCCCGGCGGCCCGGGGAGGGCTGCACGCCGCGCCGACGCCGTTCCCCGACGCGAAGGCGGTCATCCGCATCGAGGTCGGGCAGTTCCAGGTGAACGCCCTGCCCGGCGAGCCGCCGCCGGAGGTCAACGGCGTGCCCGACGACGGCGCGGTCCTGCGGGACGGCAGCCGCATCAAGATCGGGGAGTTCGTCGCGTTGTTCCGGCTGCCCGGCGGGTCGGCGGCCGCCCCGCCGCCGCCGGCGCGGGAGCGCGCGCCGATCGCGTCCGCCGCCGACCGGCCGCGCCGCGCGCCGACGGGCGTGCCGGAGGGCGCGCGGCAGGCCGGACGCGCCCTGTGGCTGACGGCGCTCCTCGTGTTCGGGTTCGCGGCGTACGAGACCGTGCGGTACCTGCAGACCCCGGGCGCCCGCGCGGTGCCCCCCGTCACCGCGGCGAGGCGCCGCGTCCCCGAGCCGGTCGTGCCGCGCGGCGAGGCCGCGGCGACGAAAGCGTTCGCGGAGGCCGAGGCGTACGAGCTCGCGTCGCCGAAGGACGTGGACGGCGTGGTGGCGCGGTACGCGGCGCTGGCGCGCAACCAAGCGGGCACGGCCGCCGCGGAGCGCGCGGCGGCCCGCGTGGCCGAGCTGTGGCCGCGGTACGCCGCGGCGACCTGGCCCACGGCCCGCGAGCAGGCCCAGACGGCGGCCAACCAGGGCAAGTACCGCCGCGCGCTCGCGGCCCTCGACGAGTTCGACGCGCGGTTCGCCGGCACGCCGACGGCGACGGAGGCGTCGGCGCTGCGCGGCGAGCTGCGGACGTCGGCGCGGGCCGCCCTCGACGGGCTGCGCCAGCGCGCGGCGCCGCTGTTCTCCACCGACCCGACGCGCGCGTACAAGCTGCTGTACGGCGCCGGGCTCGAGCTGCCGCCGGACCTCGAGGCCGAGCTCGGCGCGCTCATGGCGCACGCGCGCTCGCGCTGGGACGAGGTCCCGGGCAAGCCCCCGCCGGACCGGTCGACGCCGAACGCGCCGCCGACGCGCGACCCGCCGACGCGCGACCCGCAGCCGCCGAAGGAGCCCGCGGCCCCGAAGCCGCCGGCGGCGCCGAAGGAGCGGCCCGGCGAGCCGCCGCCGCTGCCGCCGGGCGCCGAGAGCGAGACCCTCGCGAAGTCCACGTGGATGGCCGCCCACGAGGCCCTGGCCGCCAAGCGCTGGACGGAGGCCCGCGCGGCCTACGACTCGCTCCTCGGCTCGCTGCGGGGCACCGCGCTCGTGCGGGCGAACGAGGCGAAGCTGCGCGCGGGCCGCCGCGCGGCCGACGTCGGCGTGCGCGGGCCCGTGGCGTTCTGCTCGGAGGACGCGACGTACAAGGACGGTCGCCTCACGGCCGAGTGGCAGTTCGACGGCGACCGCTCCATGCGCGAGGACTTCGACCTGATCGAGCCCTTCGGCGCGGTCGAGCCGGTCTCCGGCGAGGTCCGCGAGGGGATGGTGGTGCTCGGCGGCTCCGCCGCGCTGCTCCTGAAGGTCGTGTTCGACCCGAACGACGTCCTCTGGGAGATGGACTGCTTCTCGGACGAGCCGCAGGACTTCGGCCTCATCGGCCTCCAGGAGGGCCGGGTCTACCGCGCGTGCGCCATGCACGTCGGCAACTCGCGGTTCCGCCTGAAGAAGGGGAGCGCCGCGAAGGTGCTCGCGGGGCACGTGTTGTGGCTCTTCGGCGACGGCGTGTGGCGCGACGCCGACCCGGGCGAGCGCGGCTTCGTGCGGCTCGCCGTCCGCGACGGGAACACGCTCAAGGCCGGCGAGTCGTTCCGCGTCGTCACGGAGCTGCGGGCGGGGCAGATGACGGGCGAGATCCACGCCAAGAGCGACCCCGTGGACCTCAAGGGCCCCATGAAGGGCGACGACGGCGTCGGCATCGGCCCGCTCCGCGTCGGCCCGTTCGCGTACGGCGGCCGGGTGGGCGTCCAGCGGTTCCGCGTCTCGGGGCGGGTGGACGCCGCGTGGTTCGAGAAGACGCTCGAGACCCTCGCGCAGGCCGACCCCGGCCCCGACTAGCCCGGCCCATGCACGAGGGGACGAGGTGGGGGCCGCGGCTGCGACCCGGGCGTATCGCAGGGCCACCGGCGGGCACGAA
>JAEUHO010000366.1 GCA_016795345.1 Planctomycetia bacterium
TGCCGGCGACGGCCCAACCCGGGGTCGTCCTCGTCGGCGGGGTCGCGGCCGCGGCCGCCGTCGCGCTCCTCGGGTGCGCGCGCGCGTGGACGAGGCCGCGACGGCCCGGCGACCGCGAGCTCGAGGGGACGGCGGCCCTCCTGCTCGTCCTCGCGACCAGCCTCTGGCTCCTGCGCGCCTTCGGCTCGCCGTGGGGGAGCGTCTCGCCGGCCCTCGCGAACCCGGGCACGCTCGCCGTCGCGGCGCTGCTCGTCCCGACCCTCGCGCTGATCGGCCTGGCACGGCGCCGCGTGCCGTTCGAGCGCATCCCGGTGGCGATGATGCAGCTCGTCGCCCTCACGCTCGTGGTCGCGGGCATCGGCCGCGAGGTCCACGGCGCCACGGCGACGCTCGCGGCGGCCGACGTCGGCCGGGCGATCGACACGCTCGCGTTCACCGGCATCGCCGGCGTCCTCGCGCTGTTCGCCGGCCGGCGCGGCGCGCGGACGACCGCCGTCGGCGCGGCGCTCGCGTGGCTCGTCGCCGCCGTGCACGTGCTCGTGACGATCCGCCGTCCCGGCGGCCCCTGGACCGCCGCCCTGCAGGTGCTGTCGGTTGCGGCCCCGCCGTTCCTCTTCCTCGCCTCGCGGCGGGCCTCCGACGCCGCCGCGGGCGCGCGCGCCGGGGCCGTCGCCGTCGGCGGCCTCTTCCTCGCGCTCGCGATGTGGATCCTCGCCTGGACCGCGGGCCGCTTCGCGGGCGCCGACGTCCTCCTCAACGCGCGTTTCGTGACCGGGGCGCTCCTCGTGGCGGGCCTCGCGTCGGCCCGCGGCGGGACGCCCACCGCGCGGCATGCCCTGGCCGTCCTCGCGTGCGTCCTCTCCGTCGTCGTGGCCGTGCCCGAGGTCCTCGAGGCGACCCGCGGGATCGAGGTCCTCGCGACGCGCCGCGCCCTCGTCAGCGTCTACGTCGCGCTCCACACGTCCGCGGTGCTCGGCATCGGCTTCCGGCGGCGCGACCGCGTCCTGCGGTGGCTGGCGCTCGCCGGCTACGGCGCCGTGGTCGTGAAGGTCGGTCTCTTCGACCTCGTGTCCGTCGAGACGCCGGTCCGCGTGCTCGTGACCGGGTGCCTCGGCGCGATCCTCCTCGCGGCCGCGGGCACCTACGCGCGCCGCATGCGCGACGCGGGCCCGCCCCGCGACGGCGACGACGCCCCGCCCTCGGACCCGTCCGACGACGCCGACCGCGAGCGGCCGGGCCTCGCGTCGCGGGAGGAGGATCGTCGCGGCGCGGACGGCCCGCCCTGATCGCCGTCAGCCCGCGAACGGCCAGACCAGCGGGAGCACCAGGAGCGTCCCCGCGCCGAGGGTCGCGAGCAGGAGCGCGGTGCGCCGCGCCACGAACGCGAGCGCGACGCCGGCCAACGGGCCGCCGACGACGGCCAGGAGGCTCGCCGTGACGGCGCGGGCGCGCCACCCCGCGCCGGCGCCGACGTCGGCCGTGGTCGCGAGGGCGAACGCGCCCGCGAGCCCCGCCGCGGCGTGCACCAGCAGGGGCAGCAACGCGACGAACGCGACGGGCTCATACGGCCGCGAGCGGAGCGACGCGGCGCCGGCGGCGAGCGCGACCGCGTACAACGAGAACGTCGCCGCGAACGCGACCTCGTGGGCCGCCGTCCGCGACGCGAACACGACGAGCAGGCCCGCGACGACCATGTAGGCGTGCGCCGCGACGCGCGCGCCGCGCGGGCGCGCGCCGCCGTCCACGTCGGGCAGCCCGCCGACCCATCCGCGGTGGACGGAGCCGTCTCGGAGGGCGGATCGATCGATCGGCGACACGGCGGGACTCACGGGTGGAACGCGGACACGCGGACGACCGGGCCTCGCGTCGCGGGAGGCGGGTCGTCGCGGAGCGGACGCGGCGCGTTCACTCCGACTTGTACGTGGGGACCTCGAACGTCTTGACCGTGCCGTCCTTCAGCGTGGCGGACACGACGTGCGCGTGCGCCTCGGGCACGAAGCCGTCCTTGCGGCGGCTGTTGCGGATGGTGATCGGACGAACGAGGTGGAACTTGTCGTGATTGAGGAAGCGGCGGACGGACTCGTTGCCGAGGCCGCGTTCGCCGTCCCAGCGGAGGCGGTACGTGCGCCAGCTGTCCTGGCTCGTCGCGAGGGGGCCTGCGAGGCGCACCGCGACGAGCAGTTCGACGCCCTTCACGTCGCGCACGAGCCCCCGCGCGATCAAGTTGAACGAGAGCGTTCCGTCGAAGCCGTCGGCGAAGAAGCGGTTCTCCCAGACGTCCTCCTTCACCTCGATGCTGCGGAACTCGCCGGTCTCCTCCCAGCCGATCTTGGCGGCGATCGTGAACTCGAGCGACGCGGGCCAGTCCGGCACGAGCGACTTCGGCTTCGCGGGCTTCACGGGCTCGGGCTTCTCGGCGGGCGGCGGCGGCGCCTGCTTCGGCACGCCCGACTTCGCGGCGACGACGGCCTTCCAGCGCGTGGTGAGCGCGCCGACGTCGAGCGTGCACGACGAGAGGTCGGTCTTGCCGCTGATCCTGCCGGCCTCGAGGCCCTGCGCCGTCTCGAGCTCGACGAGGCGCGCGTGCAGCGCCGCGATGCGAGCGGGGAGGTCGCCGGCGGCGGCCGTCTTCGCGTCGAGGTCGGCGACGCCCTTCTCCACGTCCACGAGCGAGCGGTCGATGCGGGCCTTCCACGCTTCGTCGTCGGCGCACGCGAGCGGGGGCTTCGACGGGGCGAGGGCGGCGCCGAACGCGAGCGCGACGGCGAGGGCGATCGATCGACGCACGGGCAGGGCTCCTCTCGGCCACCGGGCCGTCTTCGGATGGTACCGCCCGGTCGGCGGGGGCGGTCGGGGGAGCGGGACGCAAGGCCCGCGCGGGGGCGGGGGGGGGCCGCCACCGCCTGTGGCGTCCCTGGTCAGCGCGCGGCCCAGGACCCACCGGAGCGGACAAGTTCGACGGTCCATCCGTCGCCCGCGGGGACCGCCTGCGCCGTGACTTCGCGTCGGACCCGACCGTCGTCGGCCTCGGACACGACGTCGAGGTCGCAAGCGGGCCGGCGGCGCCCGTCCGCTTCGACATACGTCCGGTCGGCGACATGGAGCCGTCGGATCCGCGGGTT
>JAEUHO010000371.1 GCA_016795345.1 Planctomycetia bacterium
GGGAAGGGCGGGTGCGACGTCACGCTCGACGAGGTGCTCGCGCACGGCGAGGGGCTGCTCGCGGTGGCGGTGGCGCCGCCGGAGCCGGACGCGGCCTTCCTCTCGACGGTGACGCGGCTGCACGCGGCGTTCGACGACGACCGGCTGTCGCTCGGCGTCGCGCTGCACGCGGGCCCGGACGACGCGGGGCGGCTGCGGCGGGCGAAGGGCCTCGCGGCGGAGACGGGCGTGCCGCTGGTGGCGGTGAACGACGTGCACTACCACGACGCGGCGCGGCGGCCGCTGCACGACGTGCTGGTGGCGGTGCGCGCGGGGACGACGGTGGCGGAGGCGGGGTTCCGGCTGTTCCCGAACGCGGAGCGGCGGCTGAAGGACCCGGCGGAGATGGCGGCGCGGTTCGCGCGCGCGCCCGAGGCGCTCGCGCGGAGCGTCGACGTGGCGCGGCGGGCGGCGGCGTTCTCGCTGGCGTCGCTGCGGTACGAGTACCCCGACGAGACGTGCCCGCCGGGCGTGCCGCCGACCGCGCACCTGCGCGCGCTGACCCACGAGGGCGCGGCGCGGCGGTACCCGCGCGGCGTGCCCGACCGCGTGCGGGCCGTGCTCGAGCACGAGCTCGCGGTGATCGCGGACCTGCGCTACGAGCCGTACTTCCTCACGGTGCACGAGCTGGTGGCGTTCGCGCGGTCGCGGGGGATCCTGTGCCAGGGGCGCGGGGCCGCGGCGAACTCGGCGGTGTGCTACTGCCTCGGCATCACGGCGCTCGACCCGGCGCGGCTCGACATGTTGTTCGAGCGGTTCGTGTCGAAGGAGCGGGGCGAGCCCCCCGACATCGACATCGACTTCGAGCACGAACGGCGCGAGGAGGTGATCCAGCACGTGTACGCGCGCTGGGGGCGCGACCGCGCGGCGCTGACGGCGGAGATGATCTCGTACCGCGGGCGGAGCGCCGTGCGCGACGTGGGGAAGGCGCTGGGCTTCTCGACCGACGCGGTGGAGCGGCTCGCGAAGGCCGTGGACGGCTGGTCGGACGCGATCGAGGGCGACGACCTCGCGGTGGCGGCGGGCCTCGACCCGCGGGCGCCCGCCCTGGCGCGGTTCCTCGCGCTCGCGAAGGCGCTGCTGGGGTTCCCGCGGCACCGCAGCCAGCACGTCGGCGGGTTCGTGATCACGCGCGGGGCCCTGTGCGAGACGGTGCCCCTCGAGGACGCGGCCATGCCGAACCGGTCGGTCATCGAGTGGGACAAGGACGACATCGAGGCCCTCGGCATCCTGAAGGTGGACGTGCTCGGCCTCGGGATGCTGACGGCGGTGCGCAAGGCGTTCGCGCACGTCGAGGGCGCGCGCGGCGACGCGCCGCTCGAGGGCGTGACGCCCGGGACCGAGGCGTTCGGCGCGCTGGCGCTGCACAACGTGCCGCCCGAGGACCCGGCGGTCTACGACATGTTGTGCGCCGCCGACACCGTGGGCGTGTTCCAGGTGGAGTCGCGCGCGCAGATGTCGATGCTGCCGCGGCTGAAGCCGCGCACGCTCTACGACCTCGCCATCGAGGTGGCGATCGTGCGGCCCGGGCCCATCCAGGGCGACATGGTGCACCCCTACCTGCGGCGGCGGCGCGGCGAGGAGCCCGTGGCCTACCCGAGCGCGGCCGTCGAGAAGGTGCTCGGGCGCACGCTGGGCGTGCCGCTCTTCCAGGAGCAGGCCATGGCGCTCGCGATCGTCGCGGCCGGGTTCACGCCCGGCGAGGCCGACCGGCTGCGGCGCGCGATGGCGGCGTGGAAGCGCAAGGGCCGCGACCTCGAGCTGCTCGGCGCGCGGCTCGTCGCGGGGATGGTGGAGCGCGGGTACCCGCGCGAGTTCGCCGACCGCGTGCTGCGCCAGATCCACGGCTTCTCGGAGTACGGCTTCCCCGAGTCGCACGCGGCCTCGTTCGCGCTGATCGTGTACGTGTCGGCGTGGCTGAAGCGCCACCATCCCGCCGCGTTCACGGCCGCGCTGCTCGACAGCCAGCCCATGGGCTTCTACGCGCCCGCCCAGCTCGTCCGCGACGCGCGGGCCCACGGCGTCGAGGTGCGCCCGGTGGACGTGGACGCGAGCGGCTGGGACTGCCGGCTCGAGCCGCGCCCCTCGGGCGGGCCCGCGCTGCGGCTCGGGATGCGGCTCGTGCGCGGCCTGCAGCGGGCGCACGCCGACGCCGTCGCCGACGCGCGCCGCGACGGGCCCTTCGCGTCGATGGCCGATCTGCGGCGGCGGTCGGGCGTGCCCGTGGGCGCCCTGCGCGCGCTCGCGCGGGCCGACGCGTTCGGCGCGATGGGGCTCGAGCGGCGGCTCGCGCTCTGGCACGCGTCGGCGCTGCGCGACGAGGCGCTGCCGTTGTTCGACGGGCTCGGCGCCGGCGCCCCGGGCGCCGCGGCCGAGGGCGCGGTCGGGGGGGCGGGACGCGAGGCCCGGGAGGGGGGCGCCCTACCGGTGGCGACGTTGCCCGAGCAGGTCGTGGCGGACTACGGGACGACGGGCCTCTCGTTGAAGGCGCACCCGTTGTCGTTCGTGCGGGACGTGCTGACCGCGCGCGGGGTGCGACCCGCGGCGTCGCTCGCGGACCCCGAGGGCGCGCCCCACGGCGCGCGGGCCGCGGTCGCGGGCCTGGTGCTGGTGCGGCAGCGGCCCGCGACGGCGAGCGGGATCCTGTTCGTGACGCTCGAGGACGAGACGGGGATCGCGAACCTGATCGTGCGGCCGGCGGTGTACGACCGGTACCGGGCGGCGGCCCGGCACGCGGGCGCGCTCGTGGCCACGGGGACCGTCGAGCGCGACGGCGTGGTCGTCCACCTCCTGGTGCGGGCCCTGATCCCGCTGCGGACGCTCGTGACGACCTCCAGCCGCGACTTCCGCTGACCCCCCCCGGGCCGACACCGAGACGATGGGCTACGACCCCGTTGTCTCGCTGTCGACACCGAGACGATGGGCTACGACCCCGTTGTTCCGGTGTCGGCACGGGGGGTACGGTGGAGGGATGAATCCCACCGACGTCGTGCAGCGCGTGTACGCCGCGTTCGGCGCGGGCGACGGGCCCGCGCTCGTGGCCCTCGCCGCGCCGGACTCCACCTGGGTCGTGAACGCGCCCCCCGAGCACCCGTACGGCGGACGGTTCGTCGGCGTCGCGGGCCTGCAGCAGTTCCTCGGCGCGATCGCGGCGAACGTCGCCATCGAGGCGTTCGGCGTCGATCGGCTGTGCGCCGCCGGCGACGACGTGTTCGTCGTCGGCCACGAGACGGGCCGCTGGCGCCGCTCCGGCCGCGCGTACACCGTCCGCTGGCTCCACCACTTCCGCGTGGCGCACGGCCGCGTCGCCGCCTTCGAGGAGTGGTTCGACACCGCGACCGCGCTCGCCGCGCGCTGACGCCCGCGCCTCGCCCGGCCCATGCACGAGGGGACGAGGTTGGGGCCGCGGCTGCGACCCGGGCGTATCGCAGGGCCACCGGCGGGCACGAACGCGTGCGCCACGTCGCGGAGGCTCCTCGGCGTGGTGCAGGAACACGGCCTCCCTTTCAGG
>JAEUHO010000402.1 GCA_016795345.1 Planctomycetia bacterium
AACCACGTCGGGGGCGTGAAACTGTGGTCCCGGTCGGCGACGGCGTACTCGGCCGCGATCCACCCGAACTGCGCCGCGACCGCGAGATACACGTAGACGCACGTACCGATCCAGGCGAACAGCGCGGCGCGGCTCTTCCGCAGGCGGCGCCGGGCCTCGTTCCACGGGCCCGGGCTCTGACCCGGCGCGGGGACGGACGCGAGGAGCGGAGGGAATTGCCAGGTCCGCCCCGTGAGGAACGCGCCCGCGGCGGCGAGGTAGGGCACCGGCGACGCCGTGGGGCCCCGGCGGAACGGCAGCAGGAGCAATCGCCCGACGAGCCCGGCGACGATCGCCGCCGCCGAGAGCGGCCAGGTGACGACCCGCGCCGCCCACGCGAGGACCCACGGACCGTCGCGACCCGACTGGATGCTCGCGCTCATCGGAGCTTGATCCGCGGGTCCACCCACGCGTACAGCACGTCGGTGAGGATGGAGAACAGGATGTAGAGCACCGACCCCATCACCACGAAGCCCTTCACGACGGGGAAGTCCGAGGCGTTCACGGCCTCGACGGTCACGTTCCCGAGCCCGGGGATGCCGAAGAACCGCTCGATCAGCAGCGACCCGAGGATCAGGGTCGGGATCGAAATGACGACCCGGGTCAGCACCGGGATCATCGAGTTCTTCAGGACGTGGCGGAAGAGGATGCCACGGGCGGGCACGCCCTTCGCCGCCGCGGTCCGCACGTAGTCCTGCTGGATCTCCTCCAACGCGACTGCCCGGTAGAAGCGCACCTCGCTGCCCAACCCGAGCAGCACCCAGATGATGAGCGGCAGGGCGAGGAAGACGGCCCCCGCGGGCAGCGGCTCGTACCCGTAGACCGGGAACAGGCTCCACGAGTGCGCCGCGTAGTACTGCCCGAAGACGATGTACGAGAGGCTCGGAACCGAGATGCCGGCGACCGCGAGGACCACGATCGTGCGGTCGACGAACGTCCCCCGATACAGCGCGCACCACAGCGCGAACGCGAGCGCGAGCACCGTCTCGAGGAAGAACGCGGGCACGGCGAGCGCGAGGCTCGGGCCCATGCCGTCGAGCAGCATCTCGCGCACCGGCCGGTGCGTGTGCCACGAGCGGCCGAAGTCGAACGTGAGGGTCTGGCGGAGGAACTCGAGGTACTGGTCGAGCATCGGCCGGTCGGTGCCCAGTTCGTGGCGGATCTCCGCCAGCCGAGCCTCCGTCAGCATCTTGCCGGCCTGCATCCGCGCCGGGTCGCCGCCCACGACGTGGAACAGGAGAAACGTCAGGAACGTGATGCCCAACAGGATCGGGATGCCGTAGAGCAGGCGGCGGATCACGTAGGCCGTCACCGGTCACCACCCTCGCTTCGTCGTGAACGCGACCGAGACCATCGCGCCGACGAGCGCGAGCGCGGCCACGGCGACGACCGCGACCGGCACGAGGTTGGGCTTGCGCGCGCCCGACCCCCCGTCGCCCAGCGCGGCGGCATCGACCCGACAGTACTTGAACGTCCTGGGCGAGAGGTCGTTGTAGCGGTAGCCGCTCAACCACGGGTGGGTCAGCGTGTACTGCGTGCGGCGATACTTGAAGACCCACACGCAGTCGTCCACCACCAACTGCTGCATCTTCCGGTACAGCGCCGTCCGTTCGGGCCCCGGTTCGAGGACGGCGGCCTCCTCGTACATGCGGTCGAAGGCGGGATTCTGGTAGTTCGCGGAGTTGGGCCCCGGGGGCTTGTTCGGCCCGTAGAACAACTGCAGGAAGTTCTGCGCGTCGGGATAGTCCGCACCCCAGGAGATCCCCCAGGTCTGCGCTTCCCCGCGGTCGATCCGCTCCTGCATCTCCTGCCACGTCACGGTGTGCGGCTCGATCCGGATCCCGATCTCGGCGAGATCGCGCTGCACCGCCAGGAAGAACTGCCGGTCCGTCGTGGACTCCTGCACGTCTTGCTTGATCGCCGGGAGGCGCTTCACGTCGACGCCGGCGTCCGCGAGCAGCTGCCGGGCCCGCCCCAGCACCTCGGCCCGGGACTCGCCCGGACGGCGCTTCCACGGGTTGACGAACGTCGGGTCGAACTCGGGGAACTCCGCGCAGAGAATGCCCTGCACGTCCGCCACGCGCTCGTTGTACAGGTGCTTCCGGGCCCACTCGAGGTCGATGGCGAGGCTGATCGCGCGGCGAATCGCGCGCGCCTGCTCACCCTGACCGACGACCGGGTCCTGCATGTTGAAGCAGTCGTAGATGACTTCGAGTTTCTCGTCCTTCTCCAGCCGGATCCCGCGGGCCAGCATGTCCGGGCGCAACTCGCGCGTCGACGGGTCGATCGCGGCATCGAAGCTGTCCTTGGGGACGCCGGCGCGGTCGAGCTCGCCCCCGAGGAACTTCAGCCACATCGGCTGCGTCTCGACGTGGACGGTCACGACGACCCGTTCGTTCAGCGGCAGTCGGCGTCCGGCGTCCCCGAGTCGCCACGGCTTCGCCTCATCGCCGGGCGAACCCGCAGACGGGTACAGGTCCTCCCGGTAGTTCACGTTGCGGGCGAACACCGCGCGCTGCGTCGGGTTGTACTCGACGAGCCGGTAGGGCCCCGTCGAGACCGGGTGGTTCATGAACTCCTCGCCGTAGAAGGCGATGGCCTCGCGCGGGTACACCGAGGCGTACCCCATGGCGAGCACCCAGACGAACTGCGGGTACCGCTTCACGAGCCGGACCCGAAGCGTGTAGTCGTCCACGACCTCGAGGCCGCGGACCGGCGGATAGCCCTCCTCCGGTCGGTACTCGGCGCGCCGGGGGTCCTTCTTGGCGGCCTCGCTCGCCTTCGCGAACGCGTCGATGCCCTCGATCTGCCCGGCGAAGATCCACGAGCCCTTCGGGTGCGCGTGGGCGTCCATGAGCCGCAGGAAGCAGAAGGCGACGTCCGAGGCCGTCATCTCGCGACCGACCCCGCGGCTCGTCACGAAACACGGATCGTCGGCGAACCGGATCCCGCGTCGCAGCGGGATCGTGTAGGTGAGGCCGTCCTCGGAGACGGTGGGCATCGCCGCGGCGAGGCACGGCGTGAGCACGAATGGCCGCCGGAGGTAGTCGAACTCGTAGAGCTGGTCGTAGAAGTTCACCACCAAGGTCGTGGTGGTCTCCTCGCCCGCCTGCGTCGGGTCGAAGCCCTTCATCTCGCTCGGGACGTACGTACGCAACGTACCGGACGCGAGGCTGCCGCGGGACTCGGTCCCGCACGCGGCGAGCGTGGCGGCGGCGAGGACGGCGCACGCGATCAGGGCCCGGCGGAGGTGCGGCACGCGCCCGACGATACGCGAGCCCCGCCCCGCCCACAATGGGTCCGGTGGCCCCTCGGGCCCCGCGCCCCGCGAACCGCGCGTCCGGCCTCGAGCCTCCTTGCGGCGACCCACGATCCCATGGCACGCGAGGCCCGGCGGCCACGGGCCCCGCGTGCGCGGCGGGGCTCAGGGGCCGGCGTCAGTCGTTCTCCAAGGCGTATCGCCGGACCCGCACCGCGAGCGACGCGAGGTCGCCGCCGAGCACGTCCTCGACGACCTTCGCGGCGTCCGCCGACTCGACGAGGGCGTCGACGAGCGGCTTCAGCGTGTCGGGGCGCGCTTCGAGCAGGTACGCCGCCAGCGCGTAGGCGGCCAGGACGTTCGCCGGGGTCATCGCGTTCAGCCGCGCGGACAACACGACCGCGAGGCGTCGCCCGCCATCGGCCTGAAGGACGCGGGCCGCACGTGGCATCCACTCCCGCGGGTTCTTCGGCAGCGGCTCCGACTCGTCCTCGTCGGCGCCGGGCCGGTCGGTGCCCTCGATCGTCACGAACGGCGGGCCGTGCGCGTCCAACGCGAGGTACCCGAGGCGCTGGCCGACGCCTTCGACGACGAATCCGCCGACCGCCCGCGGGAACGCACGACGCAGCTCGCCGTCGACGGCGACCCGGGGGCACGCCCGGGCACGCCAGACCGGATCGGCGTGGTAGGCGACGTACGACTCACCGTCGAGCCAGAATCCGCTCACCAGCCGCGCCTCGGCCACGGCCTGCGCGGGGTTCTTCGCGTCCCGGGCGATGAACGCGAGCGCCTGCTCCCGGTCGTCGAGGACGTAGAGCACGCGGACGGGAGCCCCCGCGTCCGGCGGCGTGACGAGCGCCGCGCGTGCCACCGCGTCGGCGACGACCGTATCGCGGAGCACGTCTTCGACGACCGTCGCGTGGAGCGTGGAGTAGAGCCGGATGCCGGACGCGACGAGCCCGGAGGTCCATCCACCCGTGCCGTCCGCGGGCCGACGCGCGGAGAACGCGCGCCGAGCGGCGACGGCCTCGGCGCGAAGCTCCGCCCGTCGCCGCGCGCCGTCGACGGACTCCTGCATCTTCCACGTGCCGCCGTCGAGGACGTCCCCGCGCAACTCGCGGACGACGCGGTCGTCCGGCAGCAGGTCGACGAGCGCATCGAGCGCCAGCTCGCGTCGCGCGAGCGGGACGTCATCGCCCGCGACTGACGCCGTCACCGCGTCGCGATACCCCGCGAGGGCGGCCGCGATCTTCTCGTCGGCCTGCGCCACGAGCCCGCGGTTCCAGTCCGGCGGCGCGGTGTACGGCGTGCGCCGCACCCACCGCCCGCCGGCGTCGCGCGAGAACTTGAGCCCGGCCCGCGCGCGCGCGTGGTCCGGCTCGAGGGCGAGGATCCGCGCGAACACCCGGTCGCGCGAGCCGAACAACCGCTGGCGGTCGCACCAGGTCGCCGCGTCCGAGAGTCTCGACACGGCCGTCGCGCGTGCGGTCGCGACCGGATCTTCCGGCGCCGCCGTCGCCTGGCCGTGGCCCGCGGACCGCGCGCACGTCGCACCCCACAGAATCAGGAGGATGGCCGCCCCGCGGACCCTCGATCGCCGACGCGCCGTGCCCACCCTGTCGCCCTCCATGGGTCGGCGACTCTACCCGCGCGGGCACCCCGGCGAGAAGGGTCGGGGTCGGCACGGGGCGGGACGGACGCGGGGCCCGGCGCCCGGGTGCCCGGGCGCCCGTTGGGCTCCGACCGACGCCCCGTCAGCTGCCTCGCAGGGTCCTCGACGCAGGGCGGAGGGCCCCGTCGGCACGCGGGGCCCGGCGGCGGCCGGGCCTCGCGGTCCCGGGCGTCCGTCCGCGCGGGTCAGCCGCCCGCGGCCAGGCCGCCGCGGCCGGGCTCGGTCATGTGGCGGAGGTCGAGCGTCGCGTCGAGCTCCTTCGGCGGGAGCGTCTTCTGGGCCGTCGCGAGGGCGCGGATCGTCTTGCCCTCCTTGTAGGCCTGCTTGGCCATGCCGGCGGCCGCGTCGTACCCGATCTTCGGGGCGAGCGCCGTCGCGAGCATGAGGCTCTGCTCGACCATCGACGCCACGCGCTCGCGGTCCACCTCGAGGCCGGCGACGCAGCGGTCGGTGAAGCCCTCCACCGCGCCGGCCAGCGTCTCGACGCCGTCGAGCAGCACCAGCGCGAGCAGCGGCAGCGTGACGTTCAGCTCGAAGTTGCCCGCGCCGCCCGCGATCGTGACCGTCGTGGCGTGGCCCTGCACGAGCATGCAGGCCATGAGGAGGCTCTCGCTCATGACCGGGTTGACCTTGCCCGGCATGATCGACGAGCCGGGCTGCAGCTCGGGCAGCTTCAGCTCGCCGTAGCCGCAGCGCGGGCCCGACCCGAGGAAGCGGATGTCGTTCGCGACCTTCGTGAGCGCGGCGGCCGCCGACGACAGCGCGCCCGAGAAGAAGACGACCGCCTCGCGGCCCGCCAGCGCCTCGAACGGGTTGCGCGCGCGCCGGAGCGCGAGGCCCGTGCGCGTCGAGAGGTGCCCGATGGCCTTGCCGTGGAAGTCGGGGTCGCGGCCGATGCCGGTGCCGACCGCCGTGCCGCCGAGCGCCACCTCGAGGAGGTGGTCCCACGCGAGCGCCACGCGCTGCGCGGCGTGCGCGACCTGCGCGGCGTACCCGCCGAACACCTGGCCCATGCGGACCGGGGTCGCGTCCTGCAGGTGCGTGCGGCCGACCTTCACGACGTCGTCGAACGCGCGCGCCTTGTCGTGGAGCTTCGCCGCGAGGCGGGCGAGCGCGGGGAGCAGGCGGTCCTTCGCGGCCAAGGCGACGGAGACGTGCAGCGCCGTGGGGATCACGTCGTTGCTCGACTGCCCCATGTTCACGTGGTCGTTCGGGTGGACCGGCTTCTTGCTGCCGACGGGCGAGCCGAGCGCGCGGTTCGCGATGTTGCTCAGCACCTCGTTCATGTTCATGTTCGACGACGTGCCCGAGCCCGTCTGGAAGACGTCGATCGGGAACTCGTCGCGGTGGTCGCCCGCGACCACCTCGTCGGCGGCGGCGCGGATCGCGCCCGCGAGCGCCGGGTCGAGCAGGCCGAGCTCCTCGTTCGCCTTCGCCGACGCCCACTTGATCTGCGCGAGCGCGACGAGGAAGCCGCGGGGCATCGTGCGCCCGCTGACGCGGAAGTTCTCCTTCGCGCGCTGCGTCTGCGCGCCCCACAGGCGCTCCGCCGGCACGCGGACCTCGCCCATCGAGTCCTTCTCGACGCGGAAGCCCGACGAGCCGCCGAGCGACGTCGGGGCCGGCGCGGGCGCGGGCGCCGCGGGCTGCGCCGCCGCCTTCTTGGCGGGGCCCGTCGGCTTCGCGGGCGCCGTCGGCTTCGCGGGCGTCGCGGCGGGCTTCTCGGACTTCTTCGGCGTCGGCTTCGAGGGCATCGGGGGGCTCCGTTCGGTGGTCCGACCTTCCCATGCTCCCCGCCGCCGACCATCTCCGCGCCGACCGGCCCCCGGGACGGTCGGCGTCCGGTTTCCGGCCGCGCCACGACGCGAGGCGAGGGCGGACCCCTCCCGGGACCGCGAGGCCCGCCGGCCGCCGGGCCTCGCGGTCGCGGGCCCCGAGCGCCCCCTCGCCCCACGCGGTCCGTCGGCCGCGCGCGGGCGCGGGTCAGGGGACGGGCTGGTTCGGGTCGGGCACGACCACCGTGACGCTGACGGAGTTCGCCCAGACGTTCGACGCCTCGACGACCTTGCCGTCGACGTTCACGCTGACGACCAGTTCATAGGTGCCCGCGGGCACGCCCGTGATGTCGACCCACTGCCCGTCGAGGCTGCGGTCGTACACGTCGCCCCAGCCCGAGGAGAGGCCCTGGAAGTCGCAGTCGTAGCCCTCGGAGGGCCCGAACTCGTACGCGACCGTGTCGAGCAGGCAGAACGCCTGCTTGTGCCCGACGGCGACGACCGCGCCGCCGCCGTCCTTGAGCTCGTAGGACGCCCAGCCCGTGAAGTGGTGGTGGTCGTGGCAGGGCGCGAACTCGAAGTCGCCGACGACGAACGGCGGCTCGGGCGCCTCGGGGGAGCCGATCGTGAGGTCGAGCTCGCCCATGTTCACGACGATCGTGTCGAAGCGCATGAGGCGCCGGAGCCCCGGCTGCGTCGCGCCCTCGAGGACCGCGCAGTCGTCCGCCGCGAACGTCTCGTCGCGGATCAGGATCGTCTCCTCGATCGCCTGGCGGTCCACGGTGACGTCCACCGAGTTCGGTGTCAGGCCCGGGTCGTCGCCGCCGCCGCCGCCGCTCCCGCCGCCGCAGGCGGCGAGCACCGCCAACGCGAGGCCCGCACCGAGGCGCCGGGCGGACGACGACGCACGCGAGGGGGACGGACGGGTCGGGATCATCGGGGGGCTCCGAGCGCGGCTTCGAGGTCGGCTTGCAGGTCGCCGAGGTCCTCGCAGCCGACGGACAGACGGACGAGGCCGTCGCCGACGCCGCAGGCCGCACGCTCGGCCGCGGTGAGGTAGGCGTGGCTCGTGTACACGGGGAGGGACAGGAGGCTCTCGACGCCGCCGAGGCTCGGCGCGTGGGCGATCAGGCGCACGCGTTCGGCCACCGCCCGGGCCGCCTCGAGGCCTCCGCGGCAGTCGAACGCGACCATGAAGCCGTACCCCCGCATCTGCCGGCGGGCCAGCTCGTGGTCGGGATGGCTCGGGAGGCCGGGGTAGAGGACCGACGCGACGGCGGGATGGCGCTCGAGCCACGCGGCGAGCTCGGCCGCGGTCCGGGACTGGCGGTCGAGGCGCGCGACAAGGGTCTTCATCCCGCGCTCGAGGAGCCACGCGGTGTCGGGGTCGGCGATGGCGCCCCAGACCTTGCGCGCCTCGCGCACCGGCTCGACCAGGTCGGCGCGGCCGGCGACGAGGCCGGCGAGGAGGTCGCTGTGCCCGCCGAGGGCCTTCGTCGCGCTCTCCCAGACGAGGTCGGCCCCCATCGCCAGCGGTTGCTGGTGGACGGGCGTCGCGAACGTGTTGTCGAACGCGAGGAGGGCGCCCGCGCGGTGCGCGCGCTCGGCCAGCCGGCCGACGTCGACGATCCGCAGGGTCGGGTTGATGGGGCTCTCGGCGATCAGGAGCCGCGCGCCGGGCAGGGCCCGCGTCAACGCGTCGTCGTCGTGCCGGGGCACGAGGGTCACGCCGACGCCGAACCGGGCGGCGAGCTCGGCGAGGAGCACCCGCGTCCCGCCGTAGAGGTCGGCGAGCGCGACGATGCGGTCCCCGGCCCGGACGTGGGCCTGGAGGATCCCGCCGAACGCCGCCATCCCGGACGCGAACAGGACGGCGGCCCCCGCGCCGTGGAGCGCGGCGAACTTCGCCTCGACGGCCCCGAAGTTCGGGTGGCCGTACCGCGTGTAGAACCCCGGCCGCTCACCCCGGGCGCCCGCCAGCAGGTCGGGGACGGTGTCGAACCGGAACGTGCTCGTGCGGAGGAGGGGCCGCGTGACCGCCCCGGTCGCCGGGTCCGGCTCGCTGCCCTCGTGGACCGACGTCGTGCCCGGACCGTGCGTCATGGGCAGGAGCGTACCCGCTCCACCCGACCCCGCCCTCGTCGCGCGGCCGACCCGCCGTCGTGGCGTGGGACCGTCTCGGTCCGACGGAATTCGGATGTGCGGCGGTTCCCCGCGGGTGCCCAGCGCGGCCGACGGACGCGGGCCCGCCCGGCGCGATGCGCTCATCCCGACGCGAGCGGAGGGCTCTCGCCGGGCCAACCCGGGCGCCTTCGGGAGCCCCGAGCCCAGGGGAACGCCGCGGCGCCCAATCCCCGAACAGCCGGTCCCCGGAACGACAGGTCCCCGGAACGACGCGTCCCCGGAACGACAGGTCCGCGGACCTGCGGATCCCCAGCGCTACAGGTCCTTCGAGATCGCCTCGAGGACCGTGTCGGAGGTCAGCGAGCCGGCGTACCGGCGCGTCGGACCCGGGACCGCGCGATCGACCTTCGGACCGTCCGTGGACGAGACGCCCACGAGGACGATCGGCAGCTGGCGGGTGCCGCGGTCCGCGCGGAGCTGGACCGCGAGGTGCCGCCCCCGGTCGCCGTCGGACTCCATGTCGATCACGACGAGGTCCGGACGGTCGGCGCGGAGCGAGGCCCCGACGTCACCACCCGGCTCGGCCCCACGCGCGGTGTGGCCCTTCTTCGTCAGGAACTCGACGGCGACGCCGATGCGAGCCCGGTCGCAACCGAGGATCCACACCTTGCGGCCGACGATCGCGGCGCTCCGGGGGTACTTCGCCACGCGGTCGATCCGCGGCGCCGCCGGAGCGGGAGAGGGCTTCTTCCGAGAACTTGCAGTGGTCGCGCGTGCCATAACCCCCGTAGATTACCATGGATCCGTCGGTTGTCTACCCCCCGGCACGCGCCTTGCGTAGCCTTCACATCCGCGCGGGCGGGGCTTCACCGCGAGCGCGGCCACCGGGGGGCCCGAGCCGCTGTGCGATTCTCGTCGCGGGCGTGGGCCGGATGGGAACCGCCATGCCCAACCATGGCATTTGCAACGACTTAGACGCACCCGCCATCGCCGCGGTGCCCGCGGCGGCGAGGGGCGGACGGGGGTCCGGGACCGCGAGGCCCGGCGGCCGGCGGGCCTCGCGGTCCCGGGGGTGGATCGGGCAACGCCCCGGTGAGTAGTTACTTTCAAGTTACTGCATCGGCGGGAGTCGCCCGACGTGGCCGCCCCTCGGCCCGCGGGACGAGATGCGGTAGCGTGACGCCATGAGCGACACGCCGGACGACGGCCTCGAGGTCTCCGCCCTCCTCCTCTGCCGCGAGGTGCAGAACGGACGCACGGGGGTCTCGCTGCGCGAGATCCTCGAGATCGTGCCGGTGCTGCAGTTCCCGGGTGAGGCGGGCCCGCTGTCGTTCGTGGCGTTCCTGCGCCCCCATCGGGCGGGCGAGGCCGAGGTGGTATTCCGGATCCACCCGATCAACCAGCCGGAGACGACGTTGATCCGGATGCCGGGGCGGCTGAACGTGCTGAAGGGGTACGAGGGCCGGCAGACCGTGGTCAGCGCGGGCTTCAAGACGCTGACGGTGAACGGCGGCGGTTGGTTCGGCCTGGAGTTCAGCGTCGGCAACCGCGTCATGGCGCGGACCAAGTTCGCCGTCGGCGCCGTCGGGACGAAGAAGGCCCCCGCGCCCGGCCTGACGCCGCCGCCGACCGCCTGACCTCCCCCGGTCGAATCCGCCCGTCGATGCCGGTCGAAGATGGGCGGGTCGCGCCGACGGCGGTTCCGCCGTTTGGCGCCGGTCCCCGAATGGCGGAACCGGCCGGTGGGCGGACGGTGGGCCGAGGGCCCCCCGGGCGGGCCTCGCGTCCCGGCGCCCCCTCCGCGGATCCCGACGCCGGAGCGTCAGACCTTCGTGAGCCAGGCGGACTTCGCGGGGTCCTGCCCCTTCACCGCGCGGAAGAAGGCCGACTGGAGCTTCTCGGTGATCGGCCCGCGGGCGCCGGCGCCGATCGTGTAGTTGTCGACCTCGCGGATCGGGGTGACCTCGGCCGCGGTGCCGGTGAAGAAGAGCTCGTCGGCGGCGTAGAGCTCGCCGCGGGTGACGTTGCGGACGCTGACGTCGATCCCCATCTCCTTCGCGATCGTGATGACGCTGTCGCGGGTGATGCCCGGGAGGATCGACGAGTCGATGCCCGGGGTGATGAGGCGGCCGCGCTTGATGACGAAGAGGTTCTCGCCGCTGCCCTCGGCGACGTTGCCGTTGCGGTCGAGGAGGATGGCCTCCTCGAAGCCCTTCTCGCGCGCCTCGCGGACCGCCAGCGTGCTGTTGAGGTACTGGCCGGAGCCCTTGGCGGTCGTCGGGAAGGACGCGTGGTGGAGGCGGGTCCACGACGAGATCGTGGTGCGGATGCCCTTCTCGAGCGAGCCGTCGCCGAGGTAGGCGCCCCAGGGATAGGCCGCGATGACGACCTCCGTGGGGACGTTCTTGGCGTAGACGCCGAGGGGGCCGTGGCCGAGGAAAACGAGCGGCCGCAGGTAGCAGGCGCCGAGCTGGTTGGCGCGCACGACCTCGCGGCAGCCCTCGAACACGGTGTCGAAGGGCAGCGGCAGCGGGATCTTGTAGGCGCGGGCGCTCTCGTAGAGGCGCTCGATGTGCTCGCGCAGCCGGAAGATCGCCGGGCCGGTCGGGGTCTCGTAGGCGCGGATGCCCTCGAAGACGCCGGTGCCGTAGTGCAGGCCGTGCGAGAGGACGTGCGTCTTCGCGTCCGCGTAGGGGACCAGCTTGCCGTTCCACCAGATCGAGGTCTTGCCGTCGCCCGCCACGTGAACCTCCGCGTGCCCCCCCGGGAACCCGGTGCGGGGTCGTTGCGGGGGCGGCCGTCGGGCCCGCCCCCAGGTGCGCGGAGTATCGCCTCCGCGCCCGAGGCTGTCCCGTTCCCGCGCGGTCCGTTATCCGCGAGCCGCGGTCCGTTATCCGCGAGCCGCCGGCCGGAGCACCGCGCCCAGCTCGGCGTAGAGGTGCACCGCGCTGCGGCAGGACGCGTGGAAGTCCGGGAGGTACAGCGACTCGTTCTCCGCGTGCGCGTTGCACGCGGGGTCCTCGAGGCCGACGAGCAGCGCCGGCACGCCGCCGAGCGCCTTCGCGAACGGCCCGACGAACGGGATCGACCCGCCGGCCCCGATCTCGATGGACCGCGTGCCGTACCCGGCCGCGAGCGCGCGGTGCGCGGCCGCGAACGCCGGGTCGCCGGTGTCGGTGGACCACGCCGGGCCCGCGGTCATGGACTTGATCGTGAGCTCGAGGCCCCACGGGACGTTCGCCTTCAGGTGCGCGACGAGCGCACGCTGCACCGCCTTCGGGTCCTGCCCGGGGACGATCCGGACGCCGATGCGGGCCCGCGCCGACGGCACGATCTGGTTGCTCGACCCCGCGACGGGCGACGCCTCGAGGGCCGTGATCGCGAGGGCCGGCTCGTACCACTGCGCCGCGTAGACGTCGGCCCCGGTCGCGTCGTGCAGCTTCAGGCCCTTCACGGCGCCGGCGTCGGCGCGCAACGCCTTGGCGGAGTAGGGCAGCGACGCGAGGCCCGCGCGCTCGCGGGCCGTCGGCTTCCGCGCGCCCGCGACGCACCCCTTCACCGCGATGGAGCCGTCCGGGTGCGTGAGCGACGCGAGCATCCGGGCCATGCCCATCACGGGGTCGGGCACGGGGCCGCCCCAGAAGCCGCTGTGCAGCGCGTGGTCGTAGCCGCGCAGGGCGACCTCGACCTTGACGAGCCCGCGCAGCCGCGTCGTGAGCGACGGCAGGCCGCGCTCCAGGTTGCCGGTGTCGGTCAACACGATGCAGTCCGCGGGCATCTTCGCGCGGTACCGCGTCAGGAACTCGGCCAGATGCTCGCTGCCGATCTCCTCCTCGCCCTCGACGACGAAGTGGACGTTCACCGGCAGGCGGCCGGCCGCGCGCACCCACGAGGCGATCGCCGCGAGGTGCACGAGGATGCCGGCCTTGTCGTCGACGATGCCGCGGCCGTAGATGCGGTCGCCGCGCCGCGTGGGCTCGTACGGCGGCGACGTCCAGCGCGCCGGGTCGCCCTCGGGCTGCACGTCGTGGTGCGCGTAGAGCAGCAGCGTCGGCAGCGCCGGGTCCTCGACGCGGTGCCCGAGGACGTACGGGTGCGCACCCTCGACCTCGAGCAGCTCGACGTCGTGGAGGCCGGCCTTCCGCATGAGGACCGCGGTCGCCTCGGCGGACGCGCGGACCGCCGCGTCGGGCACGGGACGCGCGGACACGCTCGGGATGCGCGCGAGCCCGCAGAGGTCGTCGAGGACCTCGCCCTCCATCGCCGCGAGCGCGGCGAGCGCCTTCGCGACGGCCTCGCGGTCGACGCCCGGCGCGGACGCGGCGGCGGCGCGCGACGGCTTCGCCGACGCGGGCGACCTCTGGGCGCGGGAGGACGGGGCGCGGGAGGACGACGGGGCACGCTTCGACGCGGACGAGGGGCGCGGGTTCATGGCGTCGTGGTACCGCCGCGGGCCCCCCGCCGCCAGCGACGGCGCAGGCGCCCGGCGCGAGCCCCCGCCGGCGGTACGATCCGCGCCATGGCCAAGTCCCCCTCCTCCGCCGCCGACGCCCACGCGCTCCTCGCGCGCGAGAAGAGCGCGACGCTCTGCACGCTCCACGCGGGCCTCGACGGCTGGCCGTTCGGCTCGGTGGTCCCCTACGCCGTGCTCCCGAACGGCGACCCGGTCGTCTTCCTGTCCGACATCGCCGAGCACACGAAGAACCTCGAGCGCGACCCGCGCGCGTCGCTCTTCCTCGCCGACCCGGACGCGCGCGAGCGCCCGCAGACCGGCGCGCGCATGTCGATGCTCGTCCGCGCGCGCCGCCCCGCCGGCGCCGAGGAGCGCGCGGCCGAGGAGGCCTACTTCGCCCGCTTCCCCTCCTCCGCGGCGATGCGCGGCACGCACGGCTTCTTCGTCTGGGTCCTCGAGGTGGACCGGATCCGCTGGATCGCGGGCTTCGGCAACATGGGCTGGATCTCCCGCGCCGAGTGGACCGGGGCCGCGGACCCGCTCGCGCCGCACGCCGCCGGCATCGTGGACCACATGAACCGCGACCACGCCGACGCCGTCGTGGACCTCGTGGCCCACCTCGCGGGCCTCCGGGCCGCCTCCGCGCGCGTCGTCGGGATGGACCGCGGCGGCTTCGACGTCGAGGCCACCGACGCGGCCGGCGCCGCCCACGCGGTCCGCCTGCCGTTCGACGCGCCGGTGTCGTCCCCCGCCGAGGTCCGCAAGGTCGTGATGGCGATGGTCGCCTCCGCCCGCAAGCCCACGCGTCCCGCCTGACGGCACGCGAGGCCTACTGCGCGGTACGCAAGGCCTACTGCGAGGTACGAACGGCACGCGGCCCGATGGGCGGACGCGTTACGGGCGGCGGCCCCGTCGGGCCGGCGCGGCGCGAGGCGGCACCTGCGCACCACACGGCGCGACGATGTCGCCGACGATGTCGCCGACGATGCGGACGACGCCTCGGTGACGCCCCCACCACGACGGCGGCGCCGCGCACGGCGGCTCGATGCGAGCGATCGCCTGCCCCCGACGCACGACGAGGATCGGCCTCCCCGTCGACGCCACGTCGGCGAGGACCGTCGAGCACCGGGTGCGCAGCCGCGTCACGGAGGTCGTCCGCATGCGGCCATGAAACCACACTTCGACGGACGCGGTGCCGGCGACGGCGGTGGTCGCGGGGTAGACTGCGGACGTGAGGAAACGCGCCGCCCTGATCGCCGTCCTGGCCGCGGTGGCGCTCGCGGAAGCGGTCGCGATCTTCGGGCCGACGGCCGGAGAGGATCCGTCCGACGAACGCGCCGGACCGCGCCCCGCCGCACGGTCCCCCGATGGCGGGCCCGCCGACCGTACGTCCGCCTCCTCGCCGCCGCTCGCCGGCGCCGGCCACGCCGAGGCGCCCGCTCCGACCGCGGCCGATCGCCTCGTCGTGCACGTGTCCGCGTCCTTCGGTGGGCCGATCGAAGGCGCCGAGCTGACCCTCGCGACGGACGACGGCATGCCCCGGACCGCGACGAGCGACGCGAACGGCCTCGCGACGTTCTCGCCACGACCCGTCGGTCCGACACGGCTCACGGTCCGAGCGAAGGGATACGTCGCCTACGACGGCTCGGATCCGGTCCGCGAAACCGTGCGCGGCGAGGTGTTCGTCTCGTTGAGGCGCCTGGTGAGCCTCGCGGGACGTGTGGTCGATGCGACGACCGGGCAGCCGATCGCGGCCGCTGCGGTCGAGGCCCTCGAGGCGGGACAGTTCATGATCAGCCCCGCGGGACGGCAGCGGATCGATCGTTCCCTGGGAGCCGCGACGTCGGACGCGACAGGGCGATTCCGAATCGACGACGTCGAGGAGACGTGGACCTGGAGCGGGATCCGGACGCTGCGGGTCGATGCGCGCGGCTACCGGACGCGCTGGCACGTCCCGCGTCAATCGACGCCGGACGACGGCATCGACATCGCGATGGTGCCGGGCGGGAGCATCCAGGGTCGCGTCGTCGGCGCGGATGAACGTCCCGTCCCGGGCGCGACCGTCTTCGCGTGTCTCGATGCCCGCAGCGTCGATCCCGTCGCCGAAGCGGACGGCTTCGCGCCGCCGAGCGCGTATCTCCTCCGCGGGCTCACCCCGCCCGAGGCGGCGTTCGGTACGGACGCCTTCGCGACGCTCTCCACCACGACGGACGACGTCGGGCGGTATCGGATCGACGGCGTCGGCCTCGGCGAAGCGTACGCCGTCGCGGCCTTCCGCTCCGGGACCGGGCGCTCCCCCGTCGTTCGCGGGGTACGGACGACGCGGACCGACGCCGCCGCGACGACGGACCTCCGCCTCGACGCCGGCGTGCGACTCACGGTGCACTGTGCGGACGCACGCGGAGTGCCCTGGCCGGGGCTCAAGATCCAGCTGCGGGACGCTGAAGGCCACCGACGCGTGGTCGACACCACGACGACGGACGCACGCGGGACCGCCGCGTTCCTGGGGCTGCTCCCGGGACGCGTAACGATCCGAGTCCCGGACCCCGTGCACGGCGACGTCGCCGGGCCGACCGTCGTCATCGCCGAGACCGATGTCGTGTCCGGGTGGACCCTGGCCGGAGTGCCGGGCGCGCCCAAGGACGCACCGCTCACGAAGCCTGCGGAGTTTCTCCCTCCGGTGCGGTCCGACGACGATCCGCCGCCACCGCCCACGTGGCGTCTCCACCTCGCGCTCGAGCCGGGCGGCCCCGCCCCGTCCCAAGTGCGCGTGACAACGGACTCGCCGGCCTCGAGGAGTTGGTGGACCGTCACATGGACCCCCGACACCGACGGACGCATGGCCATCGAGTCCCGGCAGGTCGGCCGGGTGCAGCTCCGTGTCGAGGCCGACGGTCGGGTCCCGTTCGAGAAGGAGTTCGACGCCGTGGCCGATCGAACGACCGATCTCGGCACCGAGCTCCTCGAGCGCGGTTTGGCGTTGCAGGGACGCTTGCTGGGTCCTTCGGACCGGCCCGTCGTCGGCCTCGAGGTCACGGCCAGTTATGACGACGCCGCGCGCACGAGGCGCGAGTTCCACGGCTGTGGGTCGGTCGCGTCGGACGCCGAGGGGCGCTTCACCTTCCGCGGGCTGACGGCCGGGACGATCCGCCTCACCTCCCTGGATCCTCGCTTCTTGCCGCTCCGCACGACGGTGGATGTCCCGAAGCTGGAGCTGCACGACGTCCACGTCGATCCGGGAACCGTCCTCCGCGTCCTCGTCGTGGACGCGGACGGGCTGCCGAGGGCGCGGTGCGGCGTCGCGGTGCGGTTCCCGGCGGACGACGACGGCGACGACGTCGAGGCGTCCGGCGAGACGGGGGTCGACGGCGTCGTCGAGGCCCGCGTCAGGCCGGGGACCGTCCGGATCGAGGTGAATCAAGACGTCGGGTATGGCGGTCCCGACGACGTCCACCTCACTGCAACCGTCCCGACCGCGGACGGCGGTCCGATCCGGGTCACCCTCCCGCGCCGATGACGCGCGGCCCGTTCGCCGGTACGCGAGGCCCGTTCGCCGGCAGGTTTCGCGCGGGCGGAGATCGCAGACGGCGACCGGGCGGGTCAGCCGGACGCGGGCCGGAGGTGGGTCGCCATCCACCACTGGTTGCCGAAGGCGTCGCGGACGCCCCCGCTGCGGTCGCCGTAGGACTGGTCGGCGGGCGCCTGGACGCTCGTGGCGCCGGCGGCCAGCGCCTTCGCGTACGTCGCGTCCACGTCGGGCACGTAGACGTAGACCATCGACGTCGTCCTCGCGTCCGGCGTCCGCGCGCGCCCCACCATCACCATCGACGCGCCGATGCGCACCTCGCCGTGCTGGACGTTCCCGTCGGGCCCCGGCACGCGGTCGGCGGGCACGCCGTCGAAGACCTTCAGGACGAAGTCCATCAACGCGCCCGCGTCGTCCACGACGAGGTACGGGATCACCTGCGGGTACGTCTCCGGCTTCCAGCGCTTCGCGTCCATCGTCGCCTCCTCGACCCGGCGGCCGCCGGGCCTCGCGTCCCCGAACCCTCGACTGCCCCCAAGACCACCGCGCACGCCGCCGCCGTGCACCGCACCCCGTGGCCCACGCCCCGTGACCCGACGCCCCGTGACCCGACGCCCCGTGACCTACGCGGCCGCGGCGGAGAAGCGGCCCTCGGCGTCGCGCACGACGCGGCCCATGGCCATCTTGGGGTCGTGCGTGAAGAAGACGGAGCCCTTCCGCGCGAGCAGGTCGGTGAGCAGCCGCGTCTTCTCGTCGATGACGAGCTCGGGGAAGCGGTCGTAGCCCATGGTGATCGGGAGGTGCATCCAGGGCGCGCCGGGCACGAGGTCGGCCATGAAGACGAGCGGGCCCGTCTCGGTCGCGACCTCGGTCAGGAGGAGGCCGGGCGTGTGGCCGTCGCTCGTGTGGAAGCGGTAGCCGTCGCCGAGGACCGGGTGCGTGTCGCCGTCGACGACGACGAGGCGGCCGCTGGCCTCGAGGAGCGCGGGCAGCTCGGGGATGAAGGAGGCGCGGTCGCGTGCGTGGGGCGCCTTCGCGCGCTCCCAGGCGCGGCGGCCGACGACGAAGCGCGCGCGCGGGAAGAGGAGCGAGGGCGGCTTGCCGGCCTCGAACGGCGCGAGGAGGCCGCCCGCGTGGTCGAAGTGGAGGTGCGAGAGCACCACGATGTCGATCGTGTCGTGGGGCGCGCCGGCGGCGGCGAGGTGCTCGAGGAGGACGTGGCGGTCCTCGACGACGCCGTAGCGCTCGCGCTTCTTCGGGTCGAAGAACGCGCCGATGCCGGTCTCGAGGAGGATGCGGCGGTCGCCGTCGCGGATCAGCATCGCGCGGCAGGCGAGGTCGATGCGGTCGAGCGCGTCGGGCGGGCTCCAGCGCGACCAGACGGCCTTCGGGCAGTTGCCGTACATCGAGCCGCCGTCGAGTTTCTGCGAGTTGCCGAGGACCGGCGTGATGGTGCGCGTCATGGCGGGAAGATACCGCGGACGGCGGGCGCGCGACGGACGCGGCGGGCGCGGCGGACGCGGTGGACGCGGCGGAACTGCGCGGTTGGGAAGGGAACCGAAGGTTCCTTCCCAGCCGCGAAGCGCGGGCCCGCAGAGCCCGCACGCCGAGCGGGCTTTCGGGGGATTCGGGCCCCGAAAGCCGAGCGAAGGCGAATTCCGCACAGCGGATGGGTGGGGCCTGCTGGGATCGAACCAGCGACCCGGCGGTTATGAGCCGCCCGCTCTGACCACTGAGCTAAGGCCCCACGCGCGACAGTCTATACGCCCGGTCCGCCGCCGCGGCCGGGCGCGCGGCCCCGCGGACGCGGCCCCGAGCGCCCCTCGGGCGCCCGCGCGCGGGTCGTCAGCGAGCCGGGGCGGCGTCGAGGACGGCGTCGATCCACCGGAAGACGGTGCCGGCCTTGACGCCGTCCGCCTTGTCGAGGTCGGGCGCGGCGCCGCGTTTCGCGGTCTCCTGCAGGTAGGCCGCGAACTTGCGCGCGCCCTTCGCCCCGTCGCGCGTCGCGAGCGTCGTCACGAGCGCGGTCGCCTGCGCCGTGACGATCGTGACCTGCTTGGCGTCCTGCGGCGCGCCGGCCCACGCGATCGGGACGTCGACCTTGGGCTCGTCGGCGGCCTTGGTGCCGTTCATCTCGAGGACCGCGTCCCACGGCATGGCCGAGCCGCGGTCGCGGGCCGCGCGTGCCACCGCGACGCGCCAGACCTTCGCGAGGTCCCACTCGCCGCCGAGCGCGCCCTTCGGCACGAAGCCCTCGTAGAGCCCGCTGACGCCGTCCGCGAGCGCCCAGGTGCCGGCGTCCCAGGTGCGGGCGCCCATGGGCGCGAGCACGTGGTGGCGGAGGTCGAGGTAGGCGGCCATGCCCGCGAGGAGCGCGTCGGGCGGCACCCAAGCGTTGTCGCGGTGCCCCTTCATCACGACCGCGATGCGGCGCCACGGGTCGTACCAGCGCGACGCCTTCTCGGGGCCCGGCGTCGGCAGGCGCGGGTTCGGCTCCGCCAGCGGCTTCGCGACCGCCTCGAGCGTCGCCGCGTCCGGGACGGCCACGAGCGTCGTCATCTGGTCGGCCGCGCGCTCGGGGTCCTTCTCCTCCTTCGCGACGGTCCCGAACGTCGCGACGAAGTGGGCCTCGACGGCCGCCACGAGCGCCAGGCGCGCGAACGCCTCGGGGGCCGGGCCGCCGGCCACGACGCGCAGGCAGCCGACGCGCGCGCCCTTCGCCTCGGGCCACACGCAGCGCACCCGCAGGAACGCGTCGTCCCACTCCGGCAGGAACCCGACCGACGGCGCCGCGGCGCCGAGCGTCTCCTCGAGGACGGTCTTCTTCACCGTCCCCCACGCGCCGCACCACGCCTCGCCCGCCGCGTCGATCGACGCGAGCGCGTCGGCGTCGCGGTTGCCGTAGGCGAGCGCCCGCTCGACGAGCCCCCACGTGTCGAGGGCCTTCGCGCCCGCGGCCTGCAGCTTGCGGGCGGACTGCGCGTACTCGCCGCCCACCTTCTTGAGCGCCGCGTCGCGCAACGCGAGGAACTGCTTCGTCGGCGCCTCGCCGTCCTGCAGCTGGTCCGGGCGCCACGTGCGCACGGCCGCCGACGCCTCGTCGCACGACGGGTTCGCCACGAGCAGCCGCGTCGCGACCCACCACGCCTGCCGCCGGTGGTCGCCCTTGACCGCCGCGCGGAGGACGGGCAGGAGCGTCTTCGCCTCGAGCGCGTGGATCGCCTCGGTGGCGCCCTTCACGTCGGGGTCGGCGGCCGCGAGCCGCGCGCCGAGCCGCCCCGGCGTCCCGATCACGGGGGCGACGAGGAGGACGGAGAGGAACGCGACCGTGCGCCGGCGCATGGGCCCGATGCTACGGAGGATCGCCCCCGCGCGGAAGGGTGAACGCACGGATCAGCGCCCGCATCGCCGGCGCGTGCCGCCGGATCGCCACGAAGAGGACGACGAGACCGCACAACACGCCGGCGGCGAACGCCGCGACCTCGACCGCCCGGCCCCACCCGGCGCCGCGGGCGACGAGGGCCAGGGCGGACCCGGCGGCGAACACGACGACCACCCGCGCGCAGATCCACGCTTCGTGCGCGGTCAGCGCCAGCCGCGGCCCCGTCGGCACGACGAGGCCGATGATGAGCGGCAGCAGCAGGAACGGGACGTTCGTCGCGGCGTCGGCCCATGCGACCGGCCCGCCGCCGGCGACCACGGACTTCCCCACGGCCAGGAACACCCACCAACCGAGCGCGGCGACGGCGGTCGCGAGGAGCACGAACGCGAGGTTGTAGCCGAGGTGCGGGTCGGGGTCGCACGCGCAGACCATCCCGCCCGGCGTCGGCGCGAGCACGCGGCGGTTCCGCGCGATCACCCCGTAGGCGAACGCGAACAGCCACCGGAACGGCGGGACGCCGGACAGGGTCACGAGGGACGCGAGGCCCGTCCCGCGGCCGAACCGCCGGATCGCCTCGAAACCGCCGGTGATCGTCCCGTCGGCCCGGTCGACGACCTTGAGCTCGTTCCTGAGCCCCGCGGCCTCGACGCGTGCGCGGAGGTCCGGGTCGAGGTCGAGGTGCGAGACGCGGTCGGCGTCGGTGAGCCCGGCCCACCGTACCAGCCGCCGGCTCCACGCGAGGCAGAGCGAGCAGTCGCCGTCGTAGACGAGGAGGTACGGGTGCGGCATGGGCCGGGCCTCGCGTGCCTACTTCGGCTTCTCGACCTTGACCTTCACGACGGCGGTGCCCTTGTCCCACAGCATGAGGCCGATGCCCGGGCGCGGCAGCGCCGGCAGGTCCACCGCGTCGAGGACGACCTTGCCGTCCACGACGCAGGTGAGCGTACGCCCGCGGCGCAGGAACCTGAGCACGTGCTCCGGCGCGTCGGCGGCGAGCGCCGTCTCGTCGTAGACCAGGCGCTCGTACTCCCACAACGCGACCTTCACGCCGGACCCGCCCGGCGACACGACGAACGTGTGGCCCGAGAGGCCGTCGTCGCGCTCCTCGCCGTGGAGCGTGACGCCGAGCCGCGGCAGGCCCGGGCCCCGCGTGGTCACCTCGACGGCGAAGTCGGCGAGCCCGGCGAGGTCCTTGTCGGTGAGCCAGCAGAGCGCGATCGGCGGGTGCTTCGAGGTGAACGGCTGGATCTCGTACTTCCGCCACGGCACCGAGCCCGGCACGGACACGCGCAGCGACCGGTCCACGAGGTCGAAGCCGCCGACGGTGGCCTTGAAGCGGCCCTTGGGGAGCGACTTCGCCTTCTCGAGGTCGAGCGTGAAGACCGCCGCGCCCTTCCAGTCGGGGAGCGCCGGGCGCACGTCCTTCTCCGGGGGCTTGCCGAAGACGAGCCCCTCGATCGGCCGGCGGTCGGCGTGCGCGACGCGGGCCGAGAACCGCCACGGCCCGCGGCGGTTCACGATCTTGAGGAGCAGCTGGTTGCGGCCGGCCTTGAGCGGGATCGCCCCCACCTTGTCGTCGCGGAGCCACCCCTGCTCGCCCTCCCACTTCTCGACGAGGGTGCGGTTCACCCACATCGCGCAGAGGTCGTCGTAGGCCACGTAGCAGACCGCGTCCGGCACGTCGGCCGGGACCTCGAGGACCGCGAGCGCGTACGCGACCGCGTCGTCGGGGTAGCCGACGCCGTGCTCGAGCAGGTCCACCACGCCGTCGGGCGTGATCTTGGCGTCCAGCCAGCGGGCGGTCTGGTTCGGGTTCGGGTACTCGGCGGCGAGCACCGTCTCGCGCTCGGGCTCGAACACCGCGTGGAGCGCGTCGAGGCCGCGGAGCACGGAGTAGAACGGCAGGCACAGCTTCCACGCGGGGACGACGCCGAGCTCCTTGTACAGCGCGTCGCGCGCGGGCAGGTCGCCGAGCCCCTCCTTCACGCGCGCCAGCGCGAACTTCGCGCGGTCCACGAGCTGGCCGGGCGGGCAGCCCGCGAGGACCGACTCGAGCGGCTCCACGGCCATGCCGTGGAACTCCTGCTCGGCGTACGACTCGCCGCGCGACGTCTCCTCGTACCACCGCGAGAGCTCGGCCTCGACGCGCTCGCGGTCGGCCGCGACGACGGGGAACCTCGCCTTCGCGGTCTCGTCGATCATCTGGAAGCCGAAGGTCTTGCCCCACAACCACGCGAAGTAGCGGATGCGCTCCGCGTCGCGGGGCTCGTCGGGCATCGTCTGACGGACGCGGCGGAAGAACTGGCGGTACTTCGCCCACTCGGCCTGCCGCGCGACGGGGTCCTTCGCGGTGATCGGGGTGAAGAGGAAGCCGCACGACGGCGCGTACGACGCGATGCGCCAGTACCGGACGCGGCGGTCGAGGTAGTCGTCCTTGTAGCCCTTGCGGTTGCTCGCGATGGCCGCGTCGGCCTCGGCGTGGCGGCCGAGCGCGTCGAGGGCGAACGTGGCGCCGAAGTTCGCGATGCCCTCGATGAAGCCCTTGTAGATCATGCCCACGTTGAAGACGCAGTGCGACGTCTCGTGGAAGTGGAGCTCGCCCGCGATGGGCCGCGTGATGACCTTGTTGCCGATGTCGATGCGGTGGCCGCCGCCGAGGCCGCCGCCGAAGTCGAAGCGCTCCTTGTAGTAGACGGAGAGGCGCTGGCCCGCGTCGGTCACCTGGTCGCGGCCGACGAGGTCGCCGAGGAACACGCACGCGAGGTCGAGCTTCAGCTTGTCGGGCTCGGTGAGCGAGTCGACGAACGTCTTGGGGCCGATGAACACGTACTGCCGGCTGACGGCGGTCCCGAGGTACGACCAGTGCGGGTCGTTCCAGACCTTGTCGGCCTCCGCCTGCTCCTCCGGCGGGACCTCCTCCACCAGCCGCTTGCGCAGCGCCGCGATGCGGGCCCGCGCCGTGTCCTTGAGCTCCTGCGACGCGAACGCCGAGTACGAGACGTGCGAGTAGACCTTCAGCGCGACGCGGCCCTTGCCCGCCGCCGCGGCCTGGTCGGCGCGCGCGAGCGCGGCCGCGGGGTCCTGCTCGTCGCCGTGGAGCCCCTTCGCCTCGGCCTTCTCCTCGTCCGTCGCCTCGTCGCACAGCCGGCGCGTCAGCCGCTCGACGGTGGCGTCGATCTGCTTCTTCTTGCCGTCGTCCACGCCCTCGAGGTCGTAGAGCTTGCGCCAGAGGTACATGGCGCCGCGGAACGCGCCGCGCCCCTCCATGCCGGCGGCCTTCTGGTCGATGTCGCGCGACCGCTCCTCGGCGACGCGGGCCGCGACCGTCGCGCGCTCGCCCTCGTGGATCGGCGCCGCCCGCTCGCTCGGCAACGCGAGGATCTCGTCGCGGATGCCGTACTTCGTGGCGTAGTCGTCGGCCGCCCGCAGCGCGCGGAAGTAGAGGTCGATCGCGGCCGAGACCTTCTGCTCGCCCGCGGCGCGGCGCGCCTGGTTGAGCAACGCGCCCGGGCTGTCGCCGTCGTCGGCGCGGGCGGCGCCCACGGTGACGACCAGGGCGGCGAGGCACGCCCACAGGCGCGTCCGGAGGGGGTGGCGGCGGGACACGGGGGAGCAGCCTACGCGATTCCCGCGCGGGAATCAGCGAACGCGTCGCCAGGCCCCGAGCGCGGGCGCCTGCCCCGCCACGGGGGCGAGCCGCGCCTCGACGGTCGCGACGCCCCCGGCGCGCGCGGTCACGACCCACCCCTCGCCCGCGCGGACGACCGTCGTCACGACGTCGATCGCCCCCACCCGCGCGGTCCCGCCCGCGAACGCGGGGTCGCGCGCGAGGCGCGCCCGGGCCGTCGCGACGGCCCCGTCGGCCGCCAGCACCGCCGCGACGTCGGCCTCGTCCACGACCTCGTCGCCCCGCATCGCCTTGAGGCGCGAGACCGACGCCGAGGCCACGCCCCCGACCATGACGAGGAGCACCAGCGCCCACACCAGCGAGAAGCCGCGGGTGGCGGAGCGCGCGGGGGACCGCGAGGCCCGGTGGCCGTTCATCGCCCCTCCTCCGGCGCGCGGGCGCGCACCACGAGGTCGAGCCGGGCCGTGCGTCGCGGGCCCTCCGCGACGCGCGGCGCCAGCGTGATCGAGGCGCGCCACACGCCCGCGTCGCGGCGCACCTCGAACGCCGCGATCGAGCGCGCGACGACCTGCTGGCGGCGCATCACGCGGTCGCCGATCAGCACCCAGCCCTCGAGGGACGGGTCGAGGCCCGCGCGGAGGTCGTCCTCGAGGAGGCGCGCGACGCGGCGCAACGTCGCGAGGTCGCTCTGGCGGCCGGCGTCGGCCTTCGACTCCTGCGCCATCCGCTGCCCGACGGAGGTGATGGCGGCGCCGAACGCGCCGACCGCCCCGAGGGTCGCGAGCAGCTCCATCAGGGTGAACCCGCGGGCGCGCCGGCTCATCGGGGGCCCTCCCGGAGCACGCGCGTCGTGACGGCGACGGGCGGTCGCCCGGCGCGCGCGACGGTCGCGGTGACCTCGAGGAGGCCGGGCTCGACCTCGGTCGCGATGAGGCGGCCGGTCGCGTGCGGGAGGCGCGGGTCGAAGGCCCGCTCGCCCGCGACGACCGTCGCGCGGTCGAGGGTCTCGAGGGCCGCGACGGCGGCGCGGTGGTCCTGCAGGCGGTCGAGCGAGCGCGTGGCGGCGATCGCGGGCACGCGCCCCCCCTCCCACGCCGCCGAGACGACGACGGTCGCGACGGCGAGGCCCACGACGGTCTCGAGGACCGTGAAGCCGCGGCGGGTGGCGCGCGGGGTCACCACGGGCGCGCCAGGTCGCGGGCCTCGTTCAGCATCGCCGTGAGGACCGCGTAGTCGAGCACCACGAGGAGGCCTGCGACCACGGTGGCCGCGGGGACGGCCCAGGCGACGAACCGCTCGACGCGCCGCGCCGCGCGGGCATCACACGCGTCCGCGACGTCGGGCAGGAGGCCCACGAGCCCCGCGGGCGTCGCGACGGCCAGCCGTTCGCGCGCCGGGCGCGGGAGGGGCAGCGAACGCCAGGCGTCGGCGGCCGGCTCCCCCGCCGCCACGCGCGCGCCCGCGCCACGCGCCGCGCGCGCGAGGCGCGCGACGCCGGCCGCGTCGGCGCCCTCCGCGAGGGCCGCGTGGAGGGGGCGCCCCGCGTCGAGCTGCAGGCCGACGCTCCGCAGGAACCGCGCGCTCGACGGGCCGTCGACGACGGGCCGCAGCCGCCGCGCGAGGGGCACGAGGACGATCGCGAGGCCGACCGCGGCCAGGGTGGCCTCGACGACGACGACGGCGGGCAGGAAGGGCCCGGAGAGGCCCCGCAGCTCCTCGTTGAAGAACCTCCCGACCCTCGGCGTCAGGCCTCGTACGTGCAGCAGCGCGATCCCGACGAACCACAGCGCGGGGTAGCAGGCCGCGAGCGCGACGCGGTGGCCCGCGGCGAGCTCGCGGGAC
>JAEUHO010000472.1 GCA_016795345.1 Planctomycetia bacterium
GGGCGGGCGGGCGACGACGGTCCCGGAGACGCGGACGCACCACTCCGGCTTCAGCGCCGAGACGGCCTCGAGCAGCCGCGGGTCGCGGTCGCCGCTGCACGTGACCTGGGTGACGCCGTGGCGGTCGCGCAGGTCCACGAAGGCCACGCCGCCCTGGGCGCGCTTCGAGTTCACCCACCCGCAGAGCGTGACGCGGGCCCCGACGTCGGTCGCGCGCAGGGCGCCGCAGGTGTGGGAACGGAGGACGGTCTTCATGGTCGCGGGCTCCGGTCGTTGCCCCGGAGTCTAGCCGGGGGAGGTCGAGGTCCCGGGGTGCGGACGGAGGGCTCGGCGCCCCCGATCCGCGCCCCGCGGGCTTTCCACGGCGTCCCCCCGACGCGAGGATGCCCCCATGCCCGCCGTACCCCCCGACGCCGCGCTCGCCGACCACGCCCGCTTCGCCCGCCGGCTCGCGGGCGCGCTGCTGCGGGACGAAGCCGACGCCGACGACGCCGCCCAGGACGCGCTCGTGGCCACGGTGACGCGAGGCCCGGCGGACGACGTCGCACGCCGCTCGTGGCTCGCGCGCGTGGTCCGCAACGCGGCCGCGAGGCTGCGCCGCGGCGCGGGCCGTCGGGCCCGGCGCGAGACGGTCGCCGCCGGCCTCGGCCGGCGCGCGTTCCCGTCGGCGGCCGACCTCGCGGAGCGCGCCGAGGTCTACGCCGCGCTCGCGGCCGCCCTCGCGCGCCTGCCCGAGGCCTCCCGCACCGCCGTGATGCTGCGCCACGACGCGGGCCTGCCGCCGCGCGAGATCGCCGCGCGCCTCGGCGTGCCCGTCGAGACCGTGAAGAGCCGCCTGCGGCGCGGCCTCGACGAGCTGCGCGCGCTCCTCGACGCGGACCCGCGCACGCGGGGCGACGCGCGGCGCGCGTCCGCGCTGCTGCTCGCGGCTCCCGCGTGGGACCCGTCGCCGGCGGGGCCGTCCGCCGCGCCGGCGTCGCCGACGGCGGGCCCCGCGGTCGCCTGGGCGCTGGCGGGCGTCGTCGCGATTTGCGCCGGCGTGGTCGTGGTGACGCGCACGGACGGACCCGACGAGGTGCCCGCCCCGACGCGCACCGAGGTGGGCACCGCGGCGGGCACC
>JAEUHO010000474.1 GCA_016795345.1 Planctomycetia bacterium
GGGTGCGCCCACGGCCGGCTTCGCGCGTCCGTGGCCCGCGAGCGCCGCCTCGGGCCGCGCGGGATCGATCGCGCCCGGGGCCTCGCGGTCCCCCGCGGGGGGCTCGTCCACCGACGCGACGTCGCCGCGCCCGACGAACCACCACGCGGCGGCGGCCGCGATCGCGAGGAGCAGGCCCGCGACGCCGACGTTCCTCGCGCTCATCACGCCTCCCTCCCCGACCGGCCCCGCCCCATGGCACCCGTCGGCCCCACGGGGACGCGAGGCCCGTTCGCCGCCGAGCCTATCCGAAGGTCCATTCGTCGGCGTCGGCTCCGCGCGGTTCCGCCCCGCCGTCGGGACCGGAGGTCCGGGAGATCCTTCGGCGTGCTGACGATCTCCGCCCCGCAGCGTGCCAGGATCCGCCCCTCGGCCTGCCTGCGTCGGCTTGGCACCCCGGGAGGGAATCGAACCCCCAACCTGCGGATTAGAAATCCGCTGCTCTATCCAGTTGAGCTACCGGGGCGCGCACGGCCATCGTACCGCGACCGAGATGCGCCCCGGATGTCTCGTCCCGCGACCGGCGGAGGTGGCGCGACGCCGCCCGCGAGGCCGCGCCGACGGGAACCGGCGGGACCGCCGGAGCGGCGCTTCGGGGAGGGGCGGATCGCAAAGCGCGTACGGGGCGGGCCCGGCGACCCCGTCCGTCGCGCCCGCGGGCCCGACGCTCGCGGAATCCATCGACCCGGGCCGGGCTTCGGGGAGGATGCGCGAAGCCCCGCACCCGACCTCCACCTTGACCAACCCGCCGCCCTCCCCGACCCGCACCACCTCGTCGTCCACGGCCGTGAGCCCGGGCCCGGCGTCCGTCGTCAACAGCGCCCTCCTCCCGGAGGACGTCCCGCTCCCCAAGCGGACGCGGACGATGATGCTGGTGCTGCCCATCGTCGGGCTGGTCCTGGGGTGGGCGCTCGTCCGCGTCTTCGCGACCCCCGGCAAGGCCGACGAGATGGCGGCGGCGGCCGTCGTCAGCGTCCTCGGCTTCGGCACGACGATCATCTTCGGTGCCGCCATCCTGGGGCAGACCGGGTTCAACAGCCTCACGACCTTCGACCTCGCGCTCGTCGTGCTGGTGCTCAACACGGCCCTCGCGGTCGTGTTCGGCGGCGCCTCGGACCTCCTCGAGAAGATCCCCGGCCTCGGGCCGGTCCTCACGCGCGCACGCCTGCAGGCGCGCGCGAGCGCCGCGACGCGCCCCTGGATCCGCAAGTGGGCCACGGCGGGCCTCGCGTTGTTCGTCATCTCGCCGCTGCCCGGCTCCGGCGTCTTCGGCGGCAGCGTCGTGGGCCGCGTCGCCGGGCTCACCCGCTTCCGCACGTTCATCTCCGTCTGCATCGCCAACGCGATCGTGTGCGCGGTCTACGCGCTGTTCGCCGACGCGCTGGCCACGTGGATGCACCGCAACGAGATGACCACCCTGCAGCGCGTGGGGGCCTTCCTGGCCTTCGTCGCGCTGATGGGCCTCCTCCTGCGCTTCATCATCAAGTCCGGCACCGCGCCGGGCCCGGGGGAGGTCGTCGCGCCGCCGCCGACCCCGCCCCCGTCGGACCCGCCCGCGCCGACCGCCTGACCGCCGTGCGGGCACGGCCCCGCGACCCGCCCCGGAGCCCCCGATGTCGCGAACCCGCTCCCTCGTGTGCATCGGCGTGGCGCTCCTCGCCTCCGTCGCGCGGGTCTCCGCCGAGGACGCACCCCCGGCCCCTGCGCCGGGCGCGCCGGCCGCCCCCGCGACGCCCACGCCCGCCGAGCGCCTGCGTGCCGCGCGGGCCGCGCTGCCCGTGCCGAGCGCGGAGCGCGCGTTCACCTTCGAGGCCGACGTCTGGCTCGGCGAGGCGCGGTTCGGCGTCGCCACCTACGCCGCGAAGCCCGCGGGGACGAAGGAACACCCGCGGTGGGAGGTCACGGAGCACTCCGAGACCCAGGGCGGCGCCAACCGTCAGCGCTCCGACACGACGGCCGTGCTCGACCGGCACCTCCGCGTCCTCTCCTACGAGCGTTCGATCCGCGTCGAAGGCGAGGCCGCGTCCACCACGAAGGTCGCGTTCACCGAGACCGGCGAGCTGCGCGTGGTCCGCACCGACCCCGAGGGCGAGGAGACGGTCACCACCGACGACGGGGCGGTCGACGCGACCGCGACCCTCGCGGGCGTGATCGTCCTGCTCCGCGAGACGCGCCTCCTCGCCGGCGCCTACGACCTGCCCGTGTTCGTGCACGACTCGGGCACCGTCGAGACCGCGCGCCTCGACGTCCGCGGCCCCGGCACCCTCGAGTTCCTCGCGCTCAAGCGCGAGGCGCTGGTCGCGGGCTTCACGCTCGGCACGTTCGCCTTCGACCTCTACCTCGACCCGAAGGACCGCCAGCCCCTCGCGATCCGCCACGTCGGCCGCAACATCACCTTCCTCGCGAAGTCCCTCGACGTCGCCGAGGACGTCGAGCCGATCGCGACGGACGGCCCCGCCGCGACCGCGAAGGACTGCGGCCTCCGGCTCGCGCTGGGGCTGGTCACCGGCGACCTCGCGCTCGTCGAGCGCACGATCGACTGGCCGGCCTACCACGCCGCCAGCAAGGAGCGCGGCCTGAAGGAGGACGACGTCGGCGCGTTCAAGGAGATGGCCCTCAAGGCGTTCTCGCAGCTCATGCAGCACATCGACCGCCCGAAGGCCGACGCCGTCGTCCGCGGCGCGGGCGCGAAGGCCTCCGAGGAGCCGTCGGCCGACGGCGTGATCGTGCACCTCGGCGCGCCCTTCGACGGCGTGCGGTACCGCGCCGTCGCGACCGACGGCGCCTGGAAGATCGTCGACTTCCCCCTCCCGCGTTGATCGGAGGCTCCGTGCCGATCCTCCTCGTCGCGGTGCTCCTCGGCCTGGTCGAGGGCCTGACCGAGTTCCTCCCGGTCTCGTCGACGGCGCACCTCGCCCTGGCCCAACGCGTCCTGCCGTCGCTCGGCGCCCACGACGCCTCGTTCCGCGTCGCGATCCAGGTGGGGGCCGTCGCCGCGGTCGCGTGGGTCCAACGCGACCGTTTCACCGCCCTGCTGCGCCCCGCCGAGCCGGGCCGCTTCGGCGGCACGCGCGGCCTCGTGCTCCTCGCGCTGATCACCGCGCCCGTCCTGGCCGTCGGCTTCGTCCTCCGCCACCACGTCGAGGCGCTGCAGGAGCAGCCGCTCGCGATCGCGGGCGCGCTCGCCGCGGGCGGCCTCGGCCTCCTCGCCCTCGAGCGCTGGCGCGGCGATCGCGGCACCGTCACGGTGGACGGCCTCACGACGACCGCGGCGCTGGGCATCGGCCTGTTCCAGTGCCTCTCGCTCTGGCCCGGGATGTCGCGCTCGGCCTCGACGATCGCCGGCGCCATGCTGCTCGGGCTGACGCGGCGCGCGGCCACCGAGCTGTCGTTCCTCGCCGCGGTCCCCGCGATCGTCGCGGCCACGGGCTACGCCGTCGTCAAGGACCCCTCGCTCGTCTCGGGCGACGGCGCGGAGCTGTTCGCGGCGGGCACCGTCGTCGCCGCGGTCTCCGGCGTCATCGCCGTCCGCGCGTTCACCGCGTTCGTCGCGCGCTCGACGATGCGCCCCTTCGCGTGGTACCGCCTCGCGTTGGCCGCCGTCGTCGCGGTCCTCGCGCTCGCGTAGCGACGCGGCGCTCGCCGGCCACCGGGCCTCGCCGTCCCGGGCGCCCGACCGCCGTCCGGAGCGGGCCCCGCAGGGGGGCGGTGGCACGCCGGACGGGCGAGCGGGAGGGAAGAGGTCGTGGGCGCGGGACCGCGAGGCCCGCTCGCGACCGGGCCGCCGCCGCGTCGCCGCGACGCGCCTACCCGCGGCCGTCCGCGTCGACCGCGATGCGCGAGCGGGCGGGCATCGACGGGCGCGTGCGCGGGACGCGTCCCTCGGCTTCCTGCGCGAGGTGCTCGGCGAGGTGCGCCACGATGCGCGTGAGGATCGCGTTCGTCCGGAAGAGCGCCTTCCACGGGTAGCCCATGCCGCCGGCCTTCATCTCGCGCTCGAGCTGCTGGGCGAGACGGGCGATGCGGCGCAGGCTCTGCGGGCTGGCCAAGGGCGGCCTCCAGCGTGGGTCACGACGACCCCCCGGCCCCGAATCGTACCCGCAGGGGCCCCCGGCGCCTCACGGGAGGCGCACCCCCCGTGCCCGACGCGCGTCCGGGGACCGCGTCAGTCGAGCCGCCAGAAGATGTGGAAGCCGAAGCGGGTCACGACGACCTCCTTCCCGCGCGCCCCCGGGGCCATCTGGAGGAGCTCGCGCTCGATCTCCGGCGCCATGCGCCGCCGGGCCTCGGCGGTGGTCGTGAAGTCGCCGAGGTACCCGCCGACGGCGCGCGAACCGGGTTCGTCGCTCGTCTCCGCGACGACCTGCGCCCAGGACGACGGGTCGGCTTCGATCCGCGCGAGGGCGCGGCGCGCGATCTCCTCGGCCTGTTCGGCGGTGCGGTCGCGCTTCGACGGGCCCGGGCTGTCGCGGTGGGTGACCACGAGGTGGCGCACGCCCGCGCGGGTGTAGGCCTGGCGGCGCGCGACGGCCCACCCGTCGCGCGTCTCG
>JAEUHO010000510.1 GCA_016795345.1 Planctomycetia bacterium
CGTGCGGCCGACGTAGCGGTTCTTGAGCAGGCCCTCGCGGTACTTCAGCCCGAGCACGCGCGCGCACTCGAGCGCGGCCGCGCGCGCCGAGTCCGGCACCGGGACGACGACGTCGGGCTCGAGCTGCCGCTCGCGCACGAGGTGCGCCAGCGACTCGCCGAGGCGCAGCCGCGCCTTGTAGACCGAGATGTCGTCGATCACGCTGTCCGGGCGCGCGAAGTAGATGTACTCGAACACGCACGGCCGATGGCCGGCGGCGCCCGGGCCCGCGACCACGCGCGACGCCAGCTTGCCGTCGCCCGTGATGACGATCACCTCGCCGGGCCCGAGGTCGCGCACGATCTCGTAGCCGAGCACCTGGTGGACGGCGCTCTCGCTCGCCACGCACCACTCCGTGCGCTTGCCCTCGGTGCGCTTGCCGAGGATCGCCGGCTTGATCCCGAACGGGTCGCGGAAGGCCACCATGCCGTGCCCGCCGACGATGGCCGCCGCGCTGTACGACCCGCGCACGCGCTTGAACACCTCGCGCACCGCCGTGAAGGCGCGGTTCGCGAAGTCCTTGCCCTCGGTGCGCGCCAGCGCGGCCGCGAACACGTTGAGGATCACCTCGACGTCGCAGTTCGTGGACAGGCGCCGGTGGTCCTTGTCGCCGAGCGTCTTCTTGAGCTCGACGTAGTTCGTCACGTTGCCGTTGTGCGACATCGCGATGCCGAACGGCGCGTTCGTGTACAGCGGCTGCGCGTCGTCGGCCGTGCCGCCGCCGACGGTGGGGTACCGCGTGTGGCCCACGGCCATGTTGCCGCGCAGGCGCGCCATGCTGCCCTCGGTGAAGCACTCGCGCACGAGGCCCACGCCGCGCTCGATGTGGAACGTCTCCCCGTCGAACGTGGCGATGCCGGCGGCGTCCTGTCCGCGGTGCTGGAGGACGAGGAGCGCGTCCGCCATCTCCTGGGCGACGGGACCGTGGCCGAACATGCCGATGAAGCCGCACATGCGGGGGGGCGCTCCGGGGTGGCGAGGCGGGGGGCGGGAGAGATCGGTCGGGGGCCCACGGCCCGGGGGGCGGACCGTCGGGGGCGACAGTCTACGGGACGGGTGCCCCATCCGAGGGAATCGGGCGGAATGCCCGTGAACGGCCCCTGGGGGCCGTCCCGCGCCCGTTTGCCGCGCCCCCCCGGCCCCGCCGTCCGGCGCCGCGACCGCCGTCCGGCGCCGCCGCGGTCGGTCGGGGCGCGACCCCCCGAGGCGAGGGACCCCGAGGCGAGGGACCCCGAGGCGAGGGACCCCGCGGCGAGGGACCGCGAGGCCCGGCGGCCGGCGCGAGCGCCGACCCGCGGGCCCCGGGACCGCCGCGGCCCCGGGGACGGCGCCGGGCGGCGCCCGCGGTCCTCGGGGCCCGCCCCCCGCGCCTACGCCCCCCGCGCCTACGCCGCCGGCGGCTCGAGGATCTCGATCGTCGCGGCGTCGGACCCCGCGGGGCCCTCCGCCGTCTCGATCGCGCCGACGCGACCCGCCGAGCGGACGTCGGCCTCGACCTCGTGGAACCGCGCGAACGCGGCCGGCGGCAGCGTCAGCCGCACGCGGGGGATCGCCTTCGCGGGCGACACCTTGTGCTCGCTGCGCCAGCGCCGCACCACGGCGAGGGCCACCACCGCGGCGTCGAACGCCGCGAGGCCGGGGTCGTCCGCCTCGGGCCGGTGCTCGAGGGGCCACGCCGCGCGCGTGACCGACGCCACGCGCTCGCGGTCGCGGAAGTGCGCCTGGTGGATCGCCTCCACCACGTGGGGGACGAACGGCGCGAGGAGGCGCAGGATGCCCCAGAAGACGTCGTACGCCGTGGCCTGCGCCGCGCGCCGCGCCGGCGCGCCCTCGGGGCTCGCGTCGTAGAAGCGGTCCTTGGCCATCTCGAGCCAGTGGTCGCAGAGGTCGTTCCAGAACAGCTCCTCGACGCGCTTCTTCGCGAGGCCGAACTCGAGGCCCTCGAGGAGGTCGGTCACCTCGGCGGCCGTGCGCGCGTACCGCAGGCGGATGCCGCGGTCCACGGGGCGCTCGGGCGCGCGGGGCTGCGTCGGGTCGAAGCCCGCGAGGTGGTTCAGGATCAGCTTGCTCGCGTTCCAGAGCTTCACGCACAGCCGCCGCCCCGAGGCCATGTCGTCCTCGTTGAACGGGTAGTCCGTGCCCAGCTTGGCGGAGAGCGCCCAGTACCGCACGGCGTCGGCGCCGTGTTTGTCGAGCAGGGCCTTCGGGTCCGCGGGCGCGTTGCCCTTGTTCTTGGCGATCTTCTCGCCGTCCTTCGCGAGCATCCAGCCGGAGATCATGGCGTCGGTCCACGGCACGGCGCGGTGGTGCACCCACGACTTCACGAGCGTGTAGAACGCCCACGTGCGGATGATCTCGTGGGCCTGCGGGCGCAGCGACATCGGCAGCGGCGCGCGCGGCGCGGTGCCGCCGTCGCCCCACCGGGCGTTGATCTGCGGCGTCTCGGACGACGTCGCCCACGTGTCCATCACGTCGCGCTCGGGCTCGAAGTCGGTCGCGCCGCACGCGGCGCACGGGGCGCCGGGCCCGCGCGTCGTCGGGTCCACCGGCAGGTCGGCGTCCGCCGCGACGGTGGGGGCGCCGCACGCCTTGCAGTGCCACATCGGGAACGGCACGCCGTAGAAGCGCTGGCGCGAGATGCACCAGTCCCACTCGAGGTTCTCGACCCAGTCGCGGTACCGCCGGCCCATGTAGTCCGGGTGCCAGCGCACCTGCTCGCCCAGCGCCACCAGCTCGGCCTTCTTGTCGAGCACGCGCACGAAGACCTGCTTCGTCGCGAGGAACTGCACGTCGGTCTTGCACCGCTCGTGGGTCGCCACGGGGTGCACGATGTCCTTCTGCGCCACCACGTGGCCCGCGGCCGCGAGGCGCTCGAGGATCGCCTTGCGCGCCTTGTTGACGAACAGGCCCTTCTCGGGGCCCGCGAGCGCGGTCATGTGGCCGTCGCGGCCCACGGCCTGGCGCAGCTCGAGGCCGTGCTTCTTGAACCACTCCACGTCGGTCTTGTCGCCGAACGTGCAGCACATGACCATCCCGGTGCCCTTCTCGGGGTCCACCTTGTCGTCGGCGAGGATGGTGACGGCGCGGCCGTCCTGCAGCGGCACCAGGGCCTTGCGTCCCACGAGCTCGGCGGCGCGCGGGTGGCTCGGGTGCAGGAACATCGCGCCGCACGCGGGCAGCAGCTCGGGCCGCGTCGTGGCGATCTCGACCGACCCGCCGCCCTCGAGGTCGAAGCGGAGCGTCGTGAACTGCGAGGCCTTGTCCACGAACTCGAGGTCGGCCTGCGCGAGCGCGGTGCCGCACTGCGTGCACCAGAACGTCGGCGACTCCTTCAGGTAGGCCTCGCCCTTGCGCCACAGGTCGAGGAACCCGCGCTGGCTGATCCGCACGCAGCGGTCGTCGATCGTGCTGTAGGCGAGCGACCAGTCGGCCGAGAGGCCCACGGCCCGCATCATGTCCTGGAACGCCTGCTCGTACTTCTTGGACGTCTGGAGGCACAGCCGCACGAAGTCCGGGCGGGGCATGTCCTTGCCCTTGACCCCGTGCTCGGCCTCGGCGAGGCGCTCGGTCGGCAGGCCGTTGCCGTCGTACCCGAACGGGTAGAAGACGTTGAAGCCGCGCATCCGCTTGTAGCGCGCGATGCTCTCGGCCTGCGTGTACGAGAAGATGTGGCCGAGGTGGAGGTGCCCCGAGACGGTCGGCGGCGGCGTGTCGATCGAGAAGACGGGCGCCGGGCTCGACGGGTCGAAGGCGTGGCAGCGTTCGCGCTCCCAGAGGGCCTGGGCGGCGGGGTCGATGGCCTTCGGGTCGTACGGGGCGTCGAGGGGCGAGGGGGAGGACGGGGCGGAGGCGGGCGGCGTTCCCATGGCCCGGCGAGCGTACGCGGGGCCGGCGGGCCGCGGAAGGCGCGGTCGGTGTGGGCCGCGGCCCGCCGTGGGGGCGGGGCCCCGCGGCCGCGTCACTCCTTCGGGCGGATCCGCTGCGTCGTCGTGTAGTCGAGCGTCTGAGGGACCCGCATCGGCTTCCCCTCCCGGTCGGGCACGTCGAGCTCGAGCTCGATCACCATCGCCATCTTCAGGTCGAGGGTCTGGGCGAGCGACGTCAGGCGCGACGTCTGGTCCATCGTCCCGTGGCCGGTCAGGCTCTTCAGGCGCAGCGTCCGTCCGCCGCCGGGCGCCTGGACGTCCTGCGCGCCCATCGCGACCTTCATCCGGCTCGACAGCGTCAGGCGGTCGCCGTCGCGCGCGACCAGCGTGGTCTCGACGATGACGTCCGCGTCGGCCACCCCCGTCGCCATCTTCCGCCGGAACACCCAGCGCGCGCCCGGGCCCACGGGTTCCTCGGGCCACACGACGCCGAGCTGGTCCAGCGACTCCTTCACGCCGGCCTCGATCGCCGTCAGCGCCGAGCGGAGCGCCGGCGCGACGTCGGCGGCGTCGACGTGGACCTCGCTCGCGAGGATCTCGCCGCGCGGCGACATCCGCAGGTGCGTGCGCGTGCGCAGCGTCGCGAGGCCGGCGGACGCGCCGGCGAGGCCGCCCGACATCGTCATGCCGCCCGTCACCCCGTCGATCGTCGCGCTGCCGTCCGCCGCGACGTCGGTGACCTCGAGCGTCAGGTCCGTGGTCGTCGTGGTGGGCGCGACCCGCCGCGCCGACTCCGACCCGAGGGTCGACTCGAGGATCAGCGCCTGCTTCAGGCCCTTCGTGTACCGGAAGCGCACGGGCGTCCGCTCGCCGCCGCCC
>JAEUHO010000536.1 GCA_016795345.1 Planctomycetia bacterium
CGCCGCGTGGCTCGCCCTCCGCCCGGCGGCCGACCCGACGGTGGCCGGCGGCGGCGACGCGGACGGTCCGGGATCCGGGGCGGCCGCGCCGGGCGGCGTGGCGCCGACCTCGCTGGCCGGCGCGGCGCCCGGGGCCGGCGCCGGGCCCGCGCAGGCGTCGCCGCGCGGGGCGCTGCGCGGACGCGGCGTCCTGGTCGGGACCGTGCGGCGCACCGGCGCGCCGACCGCGGCGCGCGTCGAGGTGCGGCTGGCGATCGGCATCGACGCCCGACAGGCGATGTCCCGCGGCCCCGCGACGTTCTTCGCGCGGATCGTGGCGCCGCCCCTCGCGCTCGAGGCGCCGGCCGCGGTCGTCAGCGCCGGCGCGGACGGTCGGTTCGTGGTGGAGGGGCTCGCGACCGGCGCCTGGCACGTGCGCGCCGTCGCGAGCGACGGCGCCGTCGGGTCGGCGCACGCGCAGGTCGCCGCCGACGGGGCGCGGGCCTCGGCGGACGTCGCGATCGTCGCCGGCACCGAGGTGCTGGTCGGTCGCGTCGTCCGTGCGGACGGCGCGCCGTTCGTCGGGATCGTCACGGTGGACCCCTCCTCGGGCGGGCGCGGCGACTTCGGCGCGCTCCTCTCGTCGGGCGAGCCGATCACGCTCGGCGCCGACGGCGGCTTCCGCGCCACGGGCCTCGAGCCCGGGACCTACGTGGTGAGCGCCATCGAGGTCGGCGTCTCGCGCGCCGTCGGCCGGGCCGTCGTCGTGCCGACGACGGAGCCGTACGTGCTGACGCTGCCCGCGGCCACGAGCGTCGTCGAGGGGCGCGTGACGGTGGAGCCGGACGGCGAGGCGGTGCCGAACGCCGTGGTGCTCGGCGGCGGGTCGGCGCAGGGCGCGCTCGAGCTCGTCGTCGCGCGCACGACGGCCGACGCGAAGGGTGCGTTCCGCCTCGCGATCACGCCGGGCGCCGACCGCGCGGTCGTCGCGACCGCGACGGGATACGCGCCCGCGATGTTGCCCCTCCCGGCGGGCCTCACCGGTCCCGTGGAGCTGCGCATGACGCGCGCGGGCACGGTGACCGGGCGCGTGACGTCGGACGGCGACGGCCTGCCGGTCCGCGGGCTCGAGGTGGCGGCGCTGAACATGGGCCGCGGGCTGCCGTTCGGCGCCGAGCCCGCGCGCACCGACGCCGACGGCCGGTACACGCTCACCGACGTCCCGCCCGGCGACGTCATGGTCTACGCGTCGGGGAAGGGCTGGGTCACGAAGGGCGCCGGCGAGGCGTCGCGCGGCTTCAACCCGCTCTCGGTGGCGCTGCCGCCCGGCGGCACGGCGACGGCCGACCTCGTCGTCCAACGCGGCGGACGGCTCGCGGGCGTCGTGTTCGGTCCCGACGGCGCGCCGGTGTCGGGCGCGGTCGTGCGCGGCGAGGCGAGGGCGAACGAGGCGGGCTTCCGCGGCTTCGGCTTCGGCACGGAGCCGGCCACCGCCACCGGCGCCGACGGCGTGTTCCTCCTCGAGGGCCTGCTCGCCGACACCCCGTACGACCTCGTCGTGCAGGCGGTCGGCGCCGCCGAGGCTCGCGTCGGCCCGTCGGTGCCGACCACCGCGACGACGCCCCCGCGCGTCGAGGTGCGGCTCGTCGCGCCGCGGACGGTCGAGGTCGCCGTGGTCGAGGCCGAGGGCCAGGCGCCGATCGTCGGCGCGCGGGTCACGGTGTACGTGGTCAACGCGCACGGCTCGACGGGGCGCCCCGCGGGCGTCACCGACGGGCGCGGCGTCCTGCGCGTCGACGTCGCGCCGGGCGCGACGGCGACGGTGAACGCGCACCACGACGAGTACCTCGGGGCCGATGCGGCGACGGTGCCCGCGGACGGGGACCGCGTCGTCGTGACGCTCCGGCGCGCCCTCGCGATCGAAGGCGTCCTCCTCGACGCGGACGGGTCGCCCGTCGCGAACGTGCGGGTGTCCGCCAAGTCGCCGGGACGCTGGGTCCGGCCGGTCGTGACCGACGGCGCCGGGAAGTTCCGCCTGATCTCGCTCGAGCGCGGCACGTACGAGCTCGAGGCCCGGTTGCTGAAGGAGTCGCGCGTCGGCCTCGTGGCGACCGCCCGCGTCGCCGCCGGCACGACCGGCGTCGAGCTGCGGCTCGCGCGGCCGGAGGGCCAGGCCACCGGCCTCGTCGTCCGCGTGGTCGACGCGGACGGCAAGGCGGTCCCGCGGGCGCGCGTGAACGTGCGGTTCGCCGAGTCGGGCTCGACGGGCGCCACCGTCGAGAACGGGCTCGCGATCGTGGACGCGACCGGCCGGGAGGACGGGCTCGTCGGGGCGACGGTCACCGTGTCGGCGCCGCGATCGCTCGGCGGGCAGCCGCTCCCGTTCGGCCCCGCGACGGTGGGCCCGCTCCTCGGGTCCGAGGTCGAGGTCGAGGTGCGGCTGCCGGCGGAGCGGGCGATCGTCGGCGTCGTGCGCGACCCGGACGGCAAGCCGGTGCGCGGCGCGGTCGTCGTGGCCGCCGACCCGTCGGAGGCGTCGAACGTCGCGTGGGTGTTCCGCTCCGACGGCGGCGACCTCCCGCGGGCCCGCACCGACGCCGACGGGCGGTTCCGGCTCGGCGGGCTCGGCGACGTCGAGGTCTCGCTGTTCGTGCAGCCGCCGCCGGAGTTCCCGGCGCCGGACCCCGTGTCGGTCCGCGGCGGCGGGCCCGACGTCGTGATCACGCTGACGGCGGGGGTCGCCGTCGCGGTGACCGTGCTCGACGACGCGGGCGCGCCGGTCCCGGGCGCGTCGGTCTCGACCCACATCGTCGAGGCTCGCCGCGAGGACGAACCGTGGCGCACCCCGATCGACGGGCCGGTGGCGCGCGCGGACGCGGCCGGCGTCGCGCGGCTGCGCGGGCTCGACGCCCGCAAGCGCTACCACCTCGGGGTGAACGGGCCGTCCGACGGTTGGCTGCAGCACACGACCGCGGAGTGGTCGCCCAAGGACCTGACGGTGCGGCTCGCGCGCGCGCTGAAGGTCGCGGGCGTCGTGCGCGACCCCTCCGGGAAGCCGCTCGCCGGCGTCGCCGTCTACCGCCAGACCGGCGAGAACAGCTGGACCGGCGGCCCCGTCACCGACGCTTCGGGCCGCTTCGAGCTCCGCGACGTCGCCGCCGGCGAGGTGATCCTGCGCGCGTCGGTCGGCCCCATGGGCGCGGGCGAGCCGGGCCCGGGCGTCGCGGAGGTGCGCACGCGCGCCGGCGCGTCCGACGTCGTCCTCACGCTCGACCCCGGCCTGGAGCTGCTGCTGCGCCTCGCCGACCCCACGGCCGCGGAGCCGTATGCGATGGCGCAGGTCGTCATCCTCGACCCGGAGGGCCGCCCGCGCTCGACGTCGCACGTGCGCTTCGAGGCCGAGGGCGTCGGGCGGGTCCGCGGCCTCTCGGCCGCCGACCGATGCGTGGTCTGGCTGGCGCCCGATCGCGAGGGCCGGTCGTTCCTCGCGCGCGACGCGCGCCCCGGGACCGAGGTCGTCGTCGCGCGCAAGCCGGGCCTCGCGATCACGGGGCGCTTGTCGGTCCCCGCCGGCGCCACCGACGTCCACGTCGCCGCGCAGCTCGCGGACCTGTGGATCGGGGTGCAGGGCACGCGGGCCGCCGACGGCGCGTTCGAGATCCGCGGGCTCCCCGAGGGGACGACGTGGCAGCTGAACGCCAACGGCCAGGTGGAAGGCCGATGGGTCGCGACGCAAGGCCCGGTCGTCGCCGCGGGCGGCAACGCCAGCTTCGACCTGAAGGAGTCGAGGTGAACCTGCGCGTCGCCGGCGCCCGGTTCACGCTCGTCGGCGCGGTCGTCGCCGCGGCGACGCTCGCGGTGGCGACGTTCCTCCGCCCGCCGGCGCGGGTGGTCCCGGACGTCGCGCCGCCCCCCGCGTCGGTGCCCTCCACGCCGCCGCCGACGGACGCCGCGCCGCCCACGCCGGCCGCGCCCGAGCCCGCCGCGATGGCGACGCCCCCCGCCTTCGTCGCGCCGAGCAGCGGGCTGCCCGTCGCGCCGCCCGACCCCGCGTTCGCGACCCCGCCCGCGGACCCGCACGACGAAGGCGCGCCCGCGCGGGCCGTCGTCGCGGGCACGGTGCGCGATCGCGACGGTCGGCCCGTCGCCGGCGCGATCGTGCGTCGTGTCGGCGCCAAGGGCGGCGGGCGCAGCGGACGCACCGTCACGGACGCCACGGGCGCGTTCCGCCTCGTCGGCCTCCCCGCGGGGAAGGTCGCGCTCGAGGCCGTCGTGCCCGACCTCGTCACGCGGGGCGGCGCCCTCGGCACGGCCACGTTCGACGCCGAGGGGGGCGCGACCGACGTCGCGGTGGTCGTGGACGTGGGCCTCGAGGTCGTGTTGCGGTGGGCCGACCCCTCGCCCGCGCCCGCGGGCGCGAGCGTCCACGTGCTGCGCGAGGGCGGGCCGCCCCGCGTGGACGCGCGCTTCGGGCCCGACGGCACCGCGCGCGTGCGCGGCCTGCTCGCGAGCGACCGGCTCGTCGTGTGGGTCCCGCAGGACGACGCGGGGCGCAGCGTGCTCGCGCGCGACGTGAAGCCCGGCGGCGAGGTCGCGCTGACGCGGCGCGAGGGGCACGCGATCACCGGCGTCGTGAAGGGGCTGCGCGACGCCGCGGCG
>JAEUHO010000538.1 GCA_016795345.1 Planctomycetia bacterium
GGTGCCCGTCGCAAGGTCCCCTGGCGCCACCGCGCGGTGGGGGGGGGAGGTCTGGTCCCCGGGACCGCGAGGCCCGGTCGCCGCCGCGGGCGGGCGCCGTCGGCCGGGCCTCCCGACGGGCCCCTTCGACGCGGGGCAGCCATCACCGCCGCTCGGGGGCCGGCGTCCGCCGCCCCCCCGCGAGCACCGGCGCGCACCCATTCGGTGGGCGGGCACCTGGGGCCCGCGATTCGCGGCCGGGACGGGAGCGCGGGTGCCTGCCCCGCCGCTCGCTCAGCGCTGGAAGATCGGCAACGACTCGTCGGGGATCGCGAGCGTGAGCGCCGCGAACGCGGTCGGCAACTCGGGCGGGAACCCGAACCGCTCGCTGTCGTCGTGCCAGGACCCCTCCACCCGCTGCTGATCGAGGAGCGCGCGGAAGACGAGGGCGTGCCACGGGCCGTAGAACCGTCCGCTGCCGGGATTGAGCCGGCCCCGGGTGGTGCCCTCGTCGACGGGGTCGTTGCCGTCGTATTGCCACGCGGCCCACGCCGCGTAGAAGTGGCCGTAGAAGGGCCACTCGGGGCGGACGAGCACGTCGTGCACCGACTGCTTGAGGAAGCGGACCCCGTCCTCGATCCGCGTCCGGTCGTCCTGGTCGCCGCGGTACCGGCCGAGCAGCATGAACGACGAGATCGCGGCGGCCGTCAGCGCGTACGTCGAGCGGTCCTGCTGGATGGAGTACTTGAACGAGCCGTCGGGCTTCTGGCTCTGGCGCAGGTAGCGCAGCCCATTGGAGACGATCTCGCTGCTGACGCGCACGCCGGCGTCGTGGGCGGCGCGCAGGCCCTGCGCGATCGTCACGGTGACGCTGCCCTCGTGGTCCTGGCTCGGCGTCGGGTTGTAGCCCCAGCCGCCCGTGGGCGTCTGGCTCTCCTCCGCGCACCGCACGGCCAGGGCGAGCACGCGGCGGATGTCCTTCGCGGCGTCGCCGTCCGCGGAGGCCAGCCCCGACGCGAGCGCGAGCATCGCGTAGCCGTGGCCGTGCATCCGCGAGTCGGCGTCGCCCACCTGCCAGAGGTAGCCGTCCTTGACGCCCGCGCGCGGCTTCGCCGTGAGGCGGACGAGCCAGTCGACCCCGCGGCGGACGGCCTCGCCGTGCGGACCGCGGTCGATCCCGGAGCCGCCCGTCATCAGCGCGAGCACCGCCAACGAGGTGATGGCGACGGGGGCCCGGTTCACGCTGAACTCGCCCGACGGCGCCTGCTTCGTCACCAGCCAGTCGCACGCGCGGCGGATCGCGGCCCGGCGTTCGGTCGTCAGCGACGCCTCCCGGCTGCTGCCGCGCTCCGTCGGGTCGCCGGCGTGGGACGGCCGGAGCGGGAGCGCGACGAGCCCCAACGCCAACGCGAGGCCCGCGCGCCGCCCGAACGGGCGGCGTCGGGCGACGGGACGGGACGCGGGCGGGGAGGTCACGGGCATGGTCGCGGACGGATGGCCCCATCGTACCGCGGACCGCGTGGCCGGTCGGGCCTCGCGGTCCGCGCGGGCGGACCCCGGCTCCTTCCCTACTTGCGGTCGTGGGACTGCTTCGCGAGCCACTTGCGGTACCGCTCGATCGCCGCGCGATACCGCGGCGGGACGTCGTCGGTCTTGCCCGTCACGATGGCCTTGCGGACCGTGGGGGGCAGCGACGTGAACCAGGCGGGCGGGCCGCCGTCGGCGGGATCGCCCTTCTCGTCCTCCGGCGGCGGCTGCTCGCCCGGCTTCGGGTCCTTGCCTTCCTTCTTGGAGCCGTCCTTCGGGTCCGGCTTCTGCGACTGCGGGTCGTCTGGGTTGGAGAGGTCCTTGCCCGGCTCGCTGGCGCCGCTCGGGTCGCCCCCGCTGCCGCCCCCGCCGCCGCCCTGGGTGGGGATCATGCGGACGAGCTCCTCGAGCTCGTTGGGGATCGCGCCGCCCGTGCCCTTCGTCGTCTCGATGAGCTCGTCGAGGGCGCGGCGCACCTTCTCGCCCTGGCCGTCGGGCCCGCCGCCGGGCGGGGGCCCGCCCCCGGGCGGGGGCGTGCCGCCGGGCGGCGGGGTGCCGCCGGCCATCCCCGCGTCGCCCCCGTCGCCGGACGGCGTGCCGTCGGGCGCCTCGGGGGTCTCGGGCGGCTCGACCTCCGCGCCCTTCGGCTTCTTGCCGCTGCCGAGCGACGCCTCGAGCAGCGCCTGCTGGTTCTCGCGCATCAGGCGGATGATCTTCTCCATCTGCGCCTTGATCTTCGCCTGGACGGCCTCGGGGCTGTCGGCGCCCTCGCCGTCCTCGGCCCGCGCGGGACCGGCGAGGAACGGGAGCAACGCGAGGCCCGCGGCGAACGCGGCGACGCGGCGGACGAGCGGACGGTGGGGGGCGTGCATGGGGGCCTCCAGTCACTGATCGCGGTAGACGGACTTGAGCAGCGCCTCGAGGTCGTCGGCGAGCTTCTGTTGCTGGTGGTAGAGCCGCTCGAGGGTGCGGCGCTCGTTCTCGCCGACCTCGCCCTTGCCGAGCGCCTGCTGGGTGCGCCACAGGGCCTCGACCTTGGCGTTGAGGTCCATCTGCAGCCGGCGCAGGAGCTTGATCTCGACCGACGGCGGGACGAGCACGGGCTTCGGGGGCGACTGGCCGCCGCCCTGCCCCTCGGGCTTCTCGCCCTGGGGCGCCTTGCGGCGCGCGATCTCGTCCTCGAAGGCCTGGATCAGCTGGGTGAGCTCGACGACCACCTCCGCGGCCAGCTGCTGGACGTGGGCGTCGTGCGCGTCCTCGCCGAGCAGGCGGCCGAGCTCGCCCATGTCGATGGAGACGCCCTCGAGCGCCGTCGCGAAGGTGATCGACCCCTCCTCGCGGACGGCCTTCACGCGTTCGTCCACCTTCGCGCGGAGCCGGCCCTGCTCGTCGGCCAGCGCGCGCAGCGCGCGCTTCTGCACGCGCGCGAGGGGCCCGCCCGCGGCGGCGTCCGCGATCGACTTGACCTGGGCGCGGATGCGCTCCTCCTCGGTGCGGAATTCCTTGAGGTCCTGCACGAGCTTGTAGAGCAGCTCCTCCTGGCGCAGCGACTCGTACCGGCGCCGCTCGCGCTCGAGCTCCTGGCGCGCCTGCTCGAGGTACCGGCGCGCCTCCTCCGCGTTCTCCGACGCGGACGACGACGAGCCCGCGTCGAGGCTCTTCTCGGCGTCCTCCATCTTCTGCTGGGCGGACTGCGCGGACTTCTTCGCCTGCGGGTTCTCCGCCTTCGCGAGGAGGTCCTGGAGGTCCTTCATCTTCTCGCGGATCCGGCGCTGCTCGGCCTCGAGCTCCTTCAGCTGCCGGCGCGTGTCGCGCTCGTCGCCGCTCTCGTCGCCCGCCTGCTCGAGGGCCTGCTGCGCCTGCTCCATGGAGGCGCCCGCCTGGGCCTGGGACCCGGCGGACTTGCTCCGCTGTCCGCCCTGCGCCTCGCTCGCGGCCTGTTCCATCTGGCGGCTCGCCTGCGACAGCGCGGCCTCCGCCTCGGCGGCGGCCTTCTTCGCGGCGTCCGACTGCGGCTCGAGCGCCGCCGCCGCCTTGCGGGCCTCCTCGGCCTTCTCGCGGAGCCGGCGCTGCGCCTCGGCGAGCGCGCGATCGCGCGCCGCGGCCTCCTCGCGCAGCCGGCGCGCCTGCGCCTCGAGCGCGCGCTTGGCGCGATCGACCGCGTCGAGCGCCTCCTGCTGCGCGGCGGCGCCGGCGGCGCCCCGATCCTGCTCGAGCGCGGCCTGCGCCTCCTTCATCCGCTCGGCGGCCTCGCGCATGCTGCGCGCGGCCTCGCGCGCGGCTTCGGCCTCCGAACCGGACGGCGGGGGCGGTTCGCCGCCGGCCATGCCGGCCTCGCCACCGGCCATGCCGGCCTCGCCGCCCGCCATGCCGGCCTCGCCGCCGGCCATGCCGGCCTCGCCACCGGCCAGGCCGGCCTCGCCGCCCGCCATGCCGGCCTCGCCGCCGGCCATGCCGGCCTCGCCGCCCGCCATGCCGGCCTCGCCGCCGGCCATGCCGGCTTCGCCGCCCGCCATGCCGGCCTCGCCGCCCGTCATGCCGGCTTCGCCGCCGCTCATCCCGGCTTCACCGCCGCTCATCCCGGCTTCGCCGCCCGTGCGGCCCGCCTCGCCGAGGGGCGAACCCGCGGCCGCGCGGCGCTCGGCGGCGCGCGCGTGCTGCTCCAGCGCGTTCACGACGCTCTCGGCGCCGCGACGCACCCGCTGCTGTTCGGCGGCGAGCTCGGCGCGTGCGGCGGCCTCGCTGCCCAGCCGCTCCGCGGCGCGCCGGAGCCGGTCCGCGGCCTCGGCCTGGGCCGCCGCGGCCTTCGACGCGTCGCTCACGCCGCCGGCGCCGCCGGCCCCGCCGGCGCCGCGCTGGAGCGCGTCCTCGGCGCGCGCCATCGCCTCGACCGCGGCCCGCACGTCCGCGGCCGCGGCCTTCACGTCGTCCGCGCCCGGGCTCCGTGCGCCCGCCGCGCCCGCGTCGGCGCCCGCCGCCGACGGCTCCGATCCCATCGCCGCGCCCGCCTCGGGCTGACCGGGCGTCGCGCCACCGGCCGCGGCGCCCTCGCTCATGGCGCGCTCGAGGCCGTCGAGCCGCTTCGCGAGCGCCTCGGCCTCGGCCCGACGCCGCGCCTCGGCCGCCGCGTCCGCCGGCGGGTT
>JAEUHO010000614.1 GCA_016795345.1 Planctomycetia bacterium
CGGTGAACCGGACGGTCATCGCGGCGCCTCGCCGCGGGCCAGCTCGCGCACGACGACGCGCTGCGCGCCGAGCAGCTGCGCGAGCCGCTCCTCCCACCGCCAGGGCGCGCGCGCCCGGCAGCAGTAGAGGTCGAACGCCGCGAAGCCGCGCTCCGGGAACGTGTGGACCGCGAGGTGCGACTCCTGCAGCAGCAGGAACCCCGTGACGCCGCCCGGCGCGGGGAACGCGTGCCACACCGGCGCGCGCAGCGGCCGCAGCGCGGCCTCGCGCACGACCGCGTCGAACACGCGCGCGAGCACGTCGAGCGAGCGGAGGCCCTCCGGCCGGCATCCGTACGCGTCCACGGCCCAAGCCTGCCCGGTGCTGACGTCGGCCATGCGCGCAGCGTACCGCAGGCGGCGCGACGGACGCTATCGCAGCGTCGGACGCCCGCCCCAGCCCGGACGCACGACCACCGCCGACGAGCCGCGCCCGGTGGCGGTGCGGTGCGCGGGTTCGTCCGCGCGGAGACCCGGCGCCGCGCGTTCGACGCCGTCGAGGCACAGGCTCGCGCCGACGAGCGCGTCCACGAGCCCCTGCGTCAGCCGCGCGGCCGCGGGCGCGGGCGCGTCGGACGTGGCGCCGCGGGGCGACGTCGCGGCGACGGCGTCCGGGCGCGCGGGGGGGGCCTTCGACGAGACCATCTCCCCCGTCCATCGGTCGCCGCGGCGCGCCGATGGAGTGCCCCGCGCCCACCGGCCGCCGGGGCGCGCGCGGGGCCCGGGCCGCGGTCCCGCTCGGGGACCGCGAGGCCCGCTCGCCGACGGCAGGTCCGGGGGGCCCGCGCGCAGGTCGCGCGCCGGGCGTCACCGCCGGCACCCCGGCCGAATCGGCGCGACACGCCGCGTAAGCCAACCCGCGGCCTGCGGGCCGCGGGCAAGTCAACCCGCGGCCTGCGGGGCCGCGGGCAAGCCAACTCGCGGCCTGCGGGGCCGCGGGCCGGACGCGCGCGCCCCTGCGGGCCTACGCCGAGCGCGTCTTCGCGAGGGCGACGCGACGGCCGTGGTGCGTCAGCGCCTGGGCCTGGACCGCGTTCTTCACCGGATCCCACGTCTGGCCCTTGTCCTCGAACATCTTGCGCACGCGCGCGACGTTCGCCGCGCCCGCGCGCCGCTTCTGGGACTTCTTCTGGTCGAGACGGTTCTTACGGTGCTTGTAGCCGCCGCTGCCGGACATGGGGATGCCTCTTTCGATACGGGGAAGCCATGCATGGTGGCGCAAGGCGCCCCGGACGCAAGGCCCGGGCGGGGCCCCGTCCGTCGCCGGCCACCGGGCCTCGCGGTCCCGCGCCCCGGGGCCGCCCGTCGGCCCGTCGTCGGCCGCCCCCCGCGGGGCCGCCGGCCCCCCGCCGCCCCCTCGGCCGCCGCCACGCCCCAGGCTCCGCCGGGTCACGGCCCGTCGAGGACGATCCCCTCGGCGCGGAGCGCGGCGAGCACCTTCCGGTCGCGGATCTCGTCCTTGAGGAGCGCCTCCGTCGGCGAGAGGCGCCGGACGAGGAGCGGCTTCATCTCGGGGACGGCGAGCACCGCGTCGAGGGCCTGGGCGCGCGGCAACCGGAGGACGACGCCCCGCTCGAGGGTGCCGAACGTGACCCCCGCGGCCCATGCGCGGACCGACGTGGCCACGTTGCCCGGCACCGGGCCCCGGGCCTTCTCGGAGAGCCACGACAGCAGCTCCTCGACGTCGCGGCCCTCGGCGACGGCGTCCTCGATGCTGTCGCGCGTGAGCTTGAAGTGCACGACGTCGCCGGACTTCACGCGCTGCGCGAAGCCGCCGAGCCGGTGCACGCAGCCCGCGACGTCGCCCTCGGGCAGGACGACGACCTCGAAGTCGGGGGTGACGAGGAGCGGCCGGCCCGCGTCCTCCTCGACCGGGGCGAGGCCGAGCACCTTGGCGCCGAGGGTCGAGAGGCGCAGGCCGAGGACCTTCCCGCCGCGCACCGCCACGTCGACCATGCCGAGGACGTGGAGGGTGCGGCGCCAGGTGAGCGCGAGGTCGGCGCGCAGGTCGGGGACGCCCTCGCGGACGGCGTCGAACGCCGAGAAATGGCGGTCGCGGTGGCGGTCGCGGATGCGGCGCGCGTCGAGCGACGCGAGGTAGCGGAGCCGCGCGACGACGAAGAGCGTGTCGCCCGCCCACCAGCGGGCCGGGTCCTCGGCGAGCAGGTCCGCCACGATGCGGCGCATCTCGCACAGGTGGAGGCTGCGGCCGCGCGGGCCCGGCGCCTCGAGCGCGAAGGTGTACAGCGCCCCCACCTGCGCCTCGAGGGGGCGGGTGGCGAACCGGTCGGCCTCGTCGCGGCAGGCGAGGAAGCCGTCGCGGTCGGCGTGCGCGAGCCCGAGGTGGTCGGCGGCGGCGCGGATGACGCCCCAGACGTCGCCGCGCGACGCCACGGGGCTCTCGCGGAACACGAACTGGTCCTCGATGCGGCGCTGCGCGGCCTTGTGGACCTCGCCCTCGCGGGTCACGCGGACGGGCCCGCGGCGGATCTCGGAGAGGAACGTGGCGAGGTCCGCGACGAGGTCGCCGCCGGGCCGGACGACCTCGTCGGCCTCCGGCTCCGCGGGCGCGGCGCGCCGAAGGAGGTCCTCGACGACCTCGTGGAAGACGACGAGGGCCTCGTCGTCGCAGGTGATGCCGTACTCGCCGAGCGAGAGGCGCGAGACCGTGCCGAGCCCGGCGGCCTCGAGGCGGCGGGCGAGCTCGCGGCGGTCCCACGCCTGGCCCTCCTCGGGCGTCAGCGTGCTGCGCAGGAGGATGCCGCCCTCGCGCTCGAGCGCGCGCGCGACGAGGGCCGCGAGGGCCGGCGGCTCGAGGGCCGCGAGGCGCGGCGCGGCGCCGGCGGGCGAGAGCAGGACGGCGGCGTCCTTGACGGTGGGCTCGACGGCGAGGCCCGGGAAGCGCGTGGCGAGCGCGCGGCGGTCCGTCGCGCCCAGCGACGCCGCCCAGCCCGCGAGCGAGAAGACGCTGCGGACGCTGCGGGTCTCCTCGCGGAAGAGCGCGGTCAGGAGGTCGCCGAGCTCGACCGGCGCGGCGTAGACCGCGCGGCCCGCGGCCGCCGCGCCGCCGCGGTCGACGACCTCGGCGACGAACCCGCGGCGGGCGAGCGCCTTCAGCGCCCCCTCGGCCTCGCCGTACTCGAGCGCGAGCGGCTCCTCGCCGGGGACGCGGCGGAAGAGGCCCGGCAGGTCGCTGCGGTAGTCCGGGCGGCGCAGCAGCACCAGCAGCACGTCGAGCACCTTGCGCGTCAGCGTGCGCACGCGGCGGTACAGCGTGCTCTCGTCGACCATCACCTCGGCGAGCTGGCGCACGATCTCGCGCTTCGGCAGCTCGGGCGGCTCGCCGCCGGACCAGAAGGCGTAGACGTCCTTCAGGTCCTGGACGCGCACCGCGTCGAGGTGGTCCACCAGGCGGACGCCGCCGCGGTCGCGGCGGGAGGCGATTGCTTCGCTCACGCGACCTCGCTCGCGCCCTCGAGGGCGTCGGCCGCGGGCGGGGACGCGACGGTGATCTCGTACGCGTACCCCTGCTCCGTCAGGAACAGCTGGCGGTGCTGGGCGAAGGTCTCCTCGGACGTCTCGTGCGACACCAGCGTGTAGAAGCGCGCGGTGCGGCCGTCCTCCTTGGGCCGGAGGATGCGGCCGAGGCGCTGGGCCTCCTCCTGGCGGCTGCCGAACGTGCCGGACAGCTGCACGAGGACGCTCGCCTCCGGCAGGTCCACGGCGAAGTTGCCGACCTTCGAGACGACGAGCACGGGCAGGCGGCCGGCGCGGAAGTCGTCGTAGAGCGTGCGGCGGGCGTCCGCGGGCGTGCTGCCCTCGACGAGCGGCGCGCGCAGGCGGCGGGACGCCGCGTGCAGCTGGTCGAGGTACTGCCCGATCACGAGGATCGGCTCGCCCTTGTGGCGCGCGACGGTCTCCTCGAGCACCGCGAGCTTCAGCGGGTTCTCGGAGGCGAGGCGGAAGCGGTCGCGGCGGTCCGCCGCGGCGTACCGGGCCCGCAGCGCGCGGGGCAGCGGCACGCGGACCTCCGTGCAGAGCGCCTGGGCGATGAAGCCGCGCCGCTCGAGGAGCTTCCACGGCAGGTCGAACCGCTTCGGCCCGATGAGGCTGAAGACGTCCTCCTCGCGGCCGTCCTCGCGCAGCAGCGTGGCCGTGAGGCCGAGGCGCCGCGTCGACTGGATGCCCGCCGTGACGCGGAAGACCGGCGCGGGCAGCGTGTGCACCTCGTCGTAGATCACGAGGCCCCAGTCGCCCTTGCGGAACAGCTCGAGGTGCGTGAAGCCGTCGGTCTTGCTGCGGCGGTGCGTGAGGATCTGGTACGTCGCGACCGTGACGGGCCGCACGTCCTTCGTGGCGCCGGTGTACTCGCCGACCTGGTCCTCGGTGAGCTCGGTCTTCTGCAGGAGCTCGCGGCGCCACTGCGTGACCGCCGTCTGGTTCGTCGTCAGCACGAGGGTGCGGCGGCCGACGCGCGCCATGGCGCCGATGCCGACGACCGTCTTGCCCGCGCCGCACGGCAGCACGACCACGCCGTTGCCGCCGAGGGGGCTGCCGTCGCGCCAGAAGGCGGCGACCGCGTCGAGCTGGTAGTCGCGCAGCCCGAACGGCCGCGCGTCGGGGAGCGACGTCCGGACCTTCACCTCGAGGGGCGCGCCCTCGACGTAGCCGGCCGCGTCCTCGACGGGCCAGCCCATCTTGACGAGCGCCTGCTTCACCTCGCCGCGGTGGGCCTCCTCGACCCCCAGCCGGCCGTCGCCCCGCCGGACGAGCAGCCCGCGGCCCAGCGGGTTCGACGCGACCTCCTCGAGGAGCAGCGGGTCGTCCGCGGTCAGCACGAGGCCCGGGCCGTCGTCGGCCCGCGTCAGGCGGAGGCGGCCGAAGCGCGCGTGGAGGTCGCGGACGTCGCGCACGACGTTCTTCGGCAGGTCGAAGCGGCTGAACCGCTCGAGCGTGGCGATCATCTCGTCGGCCGCGAGGCCGGCGGACGCCGCGTTCCACACCGACAGCGGCGTGATCCGGTACGTGTGGACGTGCTCCGGCGACTTCAGCAGCTCGCAGAACGGCGCGAGCGCGTCGCGGCACGCGTCGGCATGGGGCCCCCCCATCTCCAGGAGGAGCGACCGGTCGCTCTGGACGATCAGGGGCGGATCGGGGCGATAGGCCATGGGAGGACCGGCGATCCCCCTGGGGCGGGGAGGGCCGGGGATTTCGCGGGGATTTCCGAGGTAGAAAGGGTCGAGGGTAGCCCGAGGGGCAGGTCGGTCAAGGAGACGTGGCTGCTTCCCGGGGGGACCGTCCCCCCGGTTCCCCGGCCGCGATCGGCCGGGCCTCGCGGTCACAAGTTCTTGAGCGGTTGAAGGTTGCGTCGGACCTCGTCGTGCAGCATCCCGTTCGACGCGATCAGGTGTTTCCCGAACAGCCAGTCGTCGCCCCCGCGGAAGTCGGTGATCCGGCCGCCGGCGGCGAGGACGATCGCCGCCCCCCCGGCGACGTCCCACGGGTGGAGGTAGAGCTCCCAGTACGCGTCGAAGCGGCCGGAGGCGACGTAGGCCAGGTCGAGCGCGGCGGAACCGATGCGCCGGACCCCGCGGGTGCGCCGCGCGAGGTGCGCGAGGTTGTCGAGGTTGTCGTCGGCCAGGCGGTCGATGTCGTACGCGAACCCGGTCGCGACCAGCGCCTCGGACAACATCGGCGTGACGCTCACCGAGATGGGCCGGTCGCCCTCGTAGGCGCCCTGGCCGGGGGCGCCCCAGAACGTCTGCCGCAGGGCGGGCGCGTGGACGACGCCGAGGACGGGGCGCCCGCCCTCGACCAGCGCGAGGCTCACGCAGAACGCGGGGATCCCGTGCACGAAGTTCGTGGTGCCGTCGAGCGGGTCCACGACCCACACGGGGCCGTCGCCGTGGTCCGCGCCGGCGCCCTCCTCGGCGAGCAGCCCGTGGTCGGGGAAGGCCTCGCGCAGGCGGCGGGCGATGAGCGCCTCGGCGTCGCGGTCCGCCGCGGTCACGAGGTCGCGGGGCCCCTTGCGGGCGATCTCGGCGCCCGTCAGGCGGCCGAAGCGTTCGAGCAGCAGGTCGCCCGCCTCGCGGGCGACCTCGAGCGCGGTGTCGATCACGGGGCCTCCTCGGCCTTCGCGCGCAGGCGGGCCCAGTACGCGACGCGGCGGGCGACCTCGCGTTCGTCGCCGACCTCGACGGGCGCGTAGAACCGCGCGCCCGCGAGCGCGTCGGGCAGGTACGCCTGCGCGACGGTCCCGCCGGGGAAGTCGTGGGGATAGCGGTAGCCCTCGCCGTGCCCGAGCCCCCGCGCGAACGCGGTCGGCGCGTTGCGCAGGTGCGCCGGGACCGGCGCGTCGGGGTGCGCGCGCGCGGCCTCGTGGGCCGCCCCCATCGCGCGCACCACGGCGTCGCTCTTCGGCGCCGCGGCGAGGTACACGACGGCGCGCACCATCGCCAGCTCGCCCTCCGTCGCGCCGAGGAACTCGACGGCCTGCTTGGCCTCGAGCGCGATGCGGGCCGCGTGGAGGTCGGCGAGGCCGACGTCCTCGCAGGCCATCGCGACCATCCGGCGCACGATGACGAGCGGGTCCTCGCCCCCCTCGAGCATCCGGGCCATCCAGAAGAGCGCCGCGTCGGGGTCGCTGCCTCGCAGCGACTTGTGGAAGGCCGAGAGCGCGTCGTAGGCGAGGTCGCCGCCGCGGTCGTACGTCGCCACCGCGCGTTGGGCGGCGACGCTCACGTCCTCGACCGTGACCGTCGCCGCGCCGCGCCCGCGCGCCCGGCGCACCGCGGCCTCGAGGACGCCGAGCGCCCGCCGCGCGTCGCCGCCCGCGGCCCGGACCACCGCCGCGCGCGCGTCCGCGTCGCGCGCGACGGCACCGCCGAGCCC
>JAEUHO010000575.1 GCA_016795345.1 Planctomycetia bacterium
GAAGCCGCCGGAGACGCCCGTGACGCCGCCCGAGAGCCCGCCGGCCAGCCCGACCGTGGGCGCGTGATCTCGAGCTGCCCCTCCGGCCGCGCCTTCGCACCGAGGTGCGGCCCGCCGCCGCTCCCGACGCCGCCCACGGGCGACGTCGGGGGCGGCGTGCCTTCGCTCGACCTGCCGCCGGCGCCGGCGGTCGAGGGCGGTGCGGCGCCGTCGGGCCCGACGGACCCCGCGCCCTCGGCCGGCACCGTGCCGCCGCCCGCCACCGGCGGCGGGTCGCGTTCGACCGCCGCGTGACGCGCGCGCGCCGCGTGCGCCGGCGGTTCAGCGCTTGAGGCGGTCCGCGAACACCTTCTCGAGCTTCTCGAGCTTGGGCGCGATGACGACGCGGCAGTAGCCGGCCCGCGGGTTCGCGTCGTAGTAGCCCTGGTGGTAGTCCTCGGCCTTGTAGAAGGCCTTGTAGGGCGTGATCTCCGTCACGATCGGCCGGTCGAAGGCCTTCGCCGCGTCGAGCGCCGCCTTGACGTCCTCGGCCGTCTTCTTCTGCGCGTCGTCGTGCGTGAAGATCACGGAGCGGTACTGCGTGCCGACGTCGGCGCCCTGCCGGTTCAGCGTCGTCGGGTCATGGGTCTTGAAGAAGACCTCGAGCAATTGCTCGTACGTGACCTGCGCGGGGTCGAAGCGGACCTGGATCACCTCGGCGTGGCCGGTCTCGCCGCTCGAGACCTCCTCGTACGTCGGGTTCGTGTCGGTGCCGCCCGCGTACCCCGACGCGACCGACACCACGCCCTTGAGCCGCAAGAAGACGGCCTCGGTGCACCAGAAGCAGCCGCCGCCGAACGTGGCGAGGGCGGTCGGAGCGGGGGGCGGGGTCGTGGCCATGGCGGGGGTCTCCGTCGTCGGCGTCGCCGCGGGGGCGGCGGCGGGCGGCGTGGGGGCGGCGTCCGGCTTCGCCGGCGCGGCCGGGGTCGCGGCCGGCTTCTGCGGCGTGGGCGCGGGCGGCGGGTCGCACGCGACGAGCGTGGCCGCGAGCGTCGCGGCGGCGAAGAGGGCGGCGAGGGGGCGGATCGGGTGCATGCGGAGAAGGTAGCGCCGCCGGCCGGGCCTCGCGTCCCGGAAGCGGTGTCCGCGATCCGGCCGCCCGGTCAGGCCCGGAGCAGGCGGAACGCGTGGGTCCACTGGTTGCGCAGGAACCCGGGGAGACACCAGAGGATGCAGAGCGGCTCGATCGCGCGCGCCGACGCCACGCCGCCGACGTCCTCCGCGTCCCAGCCGAACTGCGTGAGGATCGCGCGGGTCTCCTGCTTCGCGGCCGCGTCGTCGCCGCAGATGAACATCGTCGGCTTCTCGCCGCCGGGGAACTTCGGGTTCACCATGAAGGCGCTGCCGACGCAGGAGAACGCCTTGACGAAGCGCGCCTTCGGGGCGCGGCGCGCGAGGCGCTCCATGAGCGACTCGGCGTGCGTCGTGAAGAACGGGAGGACGCCGTCCTTCGGCGGGGCGTCGGCGATGGGGTTCGTCGCGTCGAGGACGAGCTTGCCCGCGAGGGCGTCGGGGCCGGCGAGGGCGATCGCGTCCTCGGCGGCGGTGCCCTTCACCGCGAGCACCACGACGGAGGCGGCCTTCGCGGCGTCGGCGAACGTGCCGACGCGGCCCTTGGCGCCCGCCTTCTGCGCCCACGCGGCGAGCTTCTTGGGGTCGCGCGAACCGCGGAAGACGTCGTAGCCGTGCTTCAGGAAGCCGTCCGCGAGGACGTCGCCGACGGTGCCGGTGCCGAGGATGCCGATCGTCGCCATGGGGGTGCTCCGGAGGACCGCAGGAGTGAACGCGAGGCCCCGGGGTCGTGCCGAGCCCCGGCGGGGGCGGTTCCGGCCGGAGCGCGGGGAGCCCCCGGGTGGGGCGGCGGGCGCGGGCGGTCGATACGAAGGGGATGGACCGTCGCCTCCTCCTCGCCCTGGTGCTCCTCGTCGGCGGGCCGGCCGCCGCGCCGGCGCGCGCCGACCCCGCGCCCCGCGCCGCGCGGCCGCCTCGGGTCGACCTGTCGGCGCAGCAGACGCCGTTGCGGGAGCAGGGCACGCGCGGGACGTGCTCGGCGTTCGGGTCGGTGGCCGGCCTCGAGGCCGCGTACAAGCGCAAGGGGTACGGCGACCTCGACCTGTCGGAGGAGTTCCTCGCGTTCGCGGGGAAGGCGATGTGGGTGGACGTGCAGTGGAACCGCGTGGCCCGGCGCGGGACCGACGTGCCCGAGAACTTCCTCGGCGCGGCCACGGGGAGCACCGGCACGTTCCTCGTCGAGATGCTCGCGGGCGGGTTCGCGACGCCGACGGAGGCCGACCTCCCGTACCGCGCGTCGTACGCGGGGACCCTCGACGGGCACGAGCGCCTCGACGACCCGTGGTGGCGCGTCGCGTGGAACGTCGACCTGTGGAACCTCGACCCGGCGCGCCTGCCGCGCGCGACGCTCGCGGCGCCGCGGTGGTACCGCGTCACGGACTACCGCTGGATCTACCTCGGGCGGCGCGAGGGCGACCCGACGTTCGCCGAGCGCTTCGAGGAGGTGCTGGCGTCGGGCCACGAGATCGTGTGGGACGTGGGCGTCCGGCGCGGGGAACGCGAGGCCCTGTGGCGGTTCGACCCCGCGCGCCCGCCCGACGAGGCCCACGCGCTGCTCGTGGTCGGCTACGACCGCACGAGCCGCGACCCGCGCGACCACCACTTCCTGCTGAAGAACTCGTGGGGGCCGACGGCGCACCCGGGCGGCCTCACGCACGTCGCGTACGACTACCTGAAGTACGGCCTCGGCGCGTTGTGGATCGCCGACGTCGCGGCGCCGTCGCCGTGGCCGCCCGCGCGGTTCGTCGGCCGGTGGCACGTCTCGTTCGACGGCGCGCCCGCAGTGCTCGCGTGGAACCGCGTGCCGGGCGTCGTGCAGCGCGGGCTCGAGCAGTCGCGCGCGATCCACCCCGACTAGCCCGCGATGCGCGACCGTCGCGTGGGCAACCTGTACCCGGCGGCCACGGTGCGGCCCGTCCAGCGCGTCAACGGCGAGGCCCGCGACGACGGCACGGCGACGTTGTGGTTCGACCCCGCGACGCCCGCGCTCCGGTACGACCTCCTCCAGGGCCGGAGGATGGACGTGCGGTTGCTCGGCGGCGCGGGCGACGTGTTCGTCGGGACGTGCGCCGACGAGGCCGGCGTGTCGCGGCCGTGTTACGGGGCGCTCGCGGGCCCGCTCGGGACCGCGGGCACGCCCCGCGAGCGCGGCGCGGCGGACCTCGTCGGGCCGTGGCGCGTGGTCCTCGACGGGGCCGAGGGGCGGCTCGACTTCGGCGGCGCGCCGGGCCTCGGGTCAGGCTCCTCGTTCGGGGCAAGGCTCGTCCTCGAGGCGTACGGGTTCTCGCGCACGGTGGACGCGCGGCCCGACCCGGCCGACCCGCGGGCCGTCGTCGTGACGTCGGAGCGGCCGGTGGGCGGCACGTTCACGCTGCGGCTCGGGCTCCTCGCGCGCGAGGACGGGGTCCTCGTCGGCGAGGCGCGCACGACGGAGCCCGACGGCGGCGGCGCGCGCACCGTCGGCGCGTACGCAGTGCGGGCGCGTTGACCGCGCTTTCGGCGGCGTCGGCGCCCGGGTAG
>JAEUHO010000613.1 GCA_016795345.1 Planctomycetia bacterium
CGTGCAAACTCCCTCAACCCCGACCCGCCGCGGAACTCAGCGCACCCCGGTTCGACGCCCTCGCCATCGACCCGGCCGCCGTTCTCAGCGCCTGAACCTCCACGGAACCCATGCGCCTCAATTCGAAACGACGGGCTGGAAGCACACCCAACTCCGGGGCGGGGGCCCAACTCTGGAGGCAATCGCTGGTCAGCTGTCCCTCCTGCTCCGGGAGCACCGGGCGATCGCGTCATCTCCCTTCCGAAAGTTGAGCAGTCGAAGCATCGGAGGCAACGTCGAACGAGCCAAACGGGACGCCCGACCGATCAACCAAGACGAATGACCCGGACCATAGGAGAATCTCCGCGTCGTTGGCGTCCGGGGGAGCCGTAAGTTCCAGGGCCCGAAGACGGCCGATCCAACTGGCGGGGCCCCTTGGTTCAATGAACAGTGGTCGGGTACTGATGCCGGCGAGACCCAGAAGTCTGATAGCGCGTAGGGATGTCGTCCAAGCAGCAGCCCGAGTTGATCGACCCGGCATGACGTGAAGATCCGTGACGGCAATCACCCAGGATCGGTGGTCACCATCAATCGCGGAGCCGATGACCGTGTAGACGCCGGGCTCCAGACTCCCTAAGCCAAAGACGCCATCATCGCCAATTGCCCCAGCAACTCGCGCATCGGGCTGCGCAGCACGTTCACCGGGCACCAGGTCTCCTGCTCCCCGCCGAAAAACACGGACCGTCACACGCGTCCCCGCGCGAATCTCCCGCAGCACCAGCTCCGCGGACCCAGACACTCGCAACTGGAGAGCAGCCGTGCCGCCTGACTCGGCGTGCACCTCAACTCCACGCGCCTCGCCCGACCGGTCGCCAGCTTCAACTCGCAGATCCCAAGTCCCAGACGCGCCTACTTCAAGAACCCATGAACCGTCAGACTTCCGCACAATCTCAACCTCGCTCCACCTTTGTGCGCCAACCATCCGAGCCAACACCCTAGCTGACCGGAGATTAGGCTCGGCACCGATGACATCTAGACGAACGGGAAGACGTCGCTGCAGTCCGATGCGAATTGCTGCCTGCGTCGGCCCATGGTACTCACCGAGAAGGCGGCCTTCTCGATCGATGACCTGGATGTCGGCATAGCCGCCAAACGTCCCGTGCGCGCGGAATCTCCCCCCCTCGATCAACGCAGGAGGGAAGCGCCTACCGCCAGAGAAGATTGCGGCTCGCTCGGCCAACATCACTAGCGCGGTGTCTCCAATGACGGTACCTGAGAGGTCCGACTCCGGCTCATCCGGGACAACCAGTTCAACAACTTCACCAGGGCGCGGGGACCGCGAGGGAGATGTAGCGTCCCCGTCCGATCGACGAGCGGATACAAGCCAAGCTCCATCCAGGACTACGTCCAGACTCCCCCGGTCATTCGACACGATCGAGATCGTCGCTTCGCCCCCGTCAATGGTGCGGATGGCACGCACGACGGCATGTGAGATTGGATCGCCCTGGGCCGACTTGACAACGACTCGCGTGGGCACCTCCACTGACAGACGAATAGATGTCTCGGCGGAAGTTGCACGTCTCTGGAATACCTCGGGCACATAACTCGGATGATAGACGACGGCCGGCGCGCGTTCATAACCTGGATAGACATGGGCACGGGCTCGGCCGTCCTCCCCGGAAGCCGAGCACCGGGGCGCGATTGCGCCCGCAAGTCCATCCCATCCGATCTGAGCCCCCGGCACGGGCTCGCCGGTCAATGAGTCTGAGACGCGCACGGTGAGTAGTGAAGCGTCAGCGATCTCCTGATCCACAAGAAGAACCACTACGTCACCCTCTCGGGCGATCTTTGCCGGCGATCCGAGGAGCTCGCCCTCTCGGGCGATGCCGAGCTCAATCCATCGGCTCTCATCCACTGGCAGCATCTGCGCCCTACCGCCGGAGTCCGTCATGGTCGAGACTTCATGGCCGTCCAAAAGAACGGTCACCTTGGGCACCCCGATGTCTCGCTCTCGGAGCCGAACCCGCACTGCGATCGGTGACGTGAGAAAGCGCGCATCAACCTGTCGCTTCTCTCCAACAACGAGTGGATCAACGCGCAAAATGTCGGAAATCGCATCAGTACCGTGAAGTTGCACTCGCAGTGCGACCTTGGGCGGAACGACAAGCTCGATCTGAGTCTCGCCCTTGGATACGTGAAACCGCTCGAGAAGCGAGACGAATCCACTGTCAACTGAGAACAGCGAACCACTCACCCCCTTCGCGGCGTCAACTCCTCGGACGATTAGGATGGCAGCCGCCTTCAGCTCAAGTGCTGTAACGACTCCGAGGAAGACCGGGGATCGATCGCTCGCGGACGCCCCCGCGACAGCTCGCGCCTGAAGGGCTCCCGCCCGATTCAGCGGGACGTCCTTGAATGCCGCCACGCCATCGGGACCAGACGAGAGTTCAGCAATTGACTCGAACCCACGCGGACCTAGCGCGTACAGAGCAACCCGCGCGCCCGGAACCGCTTGACCTCCAGCGAGCACTAGGCATGCGACAGTTCCCAGTTCGTCCGATTGTGCCGCAGCCAGTCCACCGGGAGTCGTCGACGTCGCCCTAGATCTCGTCGAAGCAGAGAGGGAGGGCGGAGCAACGTGAGACTCAACCAGTGCACTCTCTGGATCCGAAAGTTCAATGGACTGCCGCCGATCACGGTCCATCACGAGGAACAACAGGGCCAGCAGCCCTGCAAGTCCGAGCAACGCAACCGTCATTCGCGCGCGACGGGTCATTCGCCGACCTCCACGGGGACCGAGATGCTCTCCTCGACTAGGCCACGGTCGCTCAATAGGTCGATGCTGACGCTAGAATCGAACCGCCTAGAAGTGGGTTGACCGCGGGAAACCGATACGATGACGTCCACGGTCCAACGAGGCACTATTCCGGGGCGCCGTGCGACCCCCACCCTTGCACTCAGAACTTCTGACTCACAATGAACCGCGAGTTGCGGCTCGTCTTCCCCGCCCGACACGAGGACGCGAATGGGTGCGCTACTACCCGGGGCGATGCGCACGTTGTAGTCCGCGGCCGAAAGCCGAAGAGGTTTGGCAGTCGTCGGCATTCTGATGCTCACGGCTTCGGTATCGATGGTCGTCGCGTCGCTCGAACGTCGAGATTGCCACTCGACCCAGCACATTTGATTCCCCGAGCCTCCTTTGATGGTCACGACGCCGACCACCACGAGACCAGTCTCTCGATCGACGAGCATCGGATCCTTCAGCTCAGTCCGCATGCACCCACACGATGTGTCCCTCACGAAAGGACCTGCGCGAGGAAGGCGGAAATCGGTGGAGAAACTCGCCTTGACTTGAAGTGCAGGAGACCACGCTCGACCAGCGCGCGGGCCACGGCCGCACGCCAGCGGGAGGCGGACTCGACGTCGTCGGGTCTGCGCCTCGGGGGAACCGCACCCGCGGGGAGCGGGCACGGAGGGTTCGCCATCTCGCGCCGGGCCGACTCCTCGTCGAACGCCCGTAGCACGGCCTGCGAGAGCAGGTCGCGGGCGCAGGGCTCGATCGGGGGTCGGGTGTTCCATCGCTCCACCGGGGTCGGCCCCCCGGCGCCGCCGGGCTGACCGAGTTCGTTGCACAGCAGTCGCGCGCCCTCGACGTCGTCGAGCGTCCACCGCCCCGGCCGGCCCGCACGGGCCGCGAGGTGATGAGCCCGGGTCTTGATCGAACCGCCGCCGGCCTCACACGCCCCATTGTACTGCGGATAGCGCGGCGGGGAAGGCAGCCAGATCACCCGGTGCTGCGACAGCAGGGCAGCGAACGCCTCGCTCACGAAGGCCGACCCGTTGTCCGACTTCACCACCAGCGGCGCCCCGTACTGCAGGAACAGGCTCGTCAGCGCCGCCACCGTCGTCTCGGCCGACTCGTCCGGGCAGGGCAGGGCGAGCAGCGCCTGCCCGCTCGCGAGGTCTCGCACCAGGAGCAGTTTGGCGTACTGCCCCTCCAACGGGGAGGGCGGGTCGGTGAAGTCCACCGCCCACACCGTCCCCGCGACCTCCCACGTCAGGGCGAGGCAGCCCTTCTTCGACAGGCGCTTCCACAGCTTGCGGGCGCGCTGCAGCAGGCGTCGGAGCTCCCGCCGCGAGACGTCTTCGAAGTACGCCGCGAGCGTCGTCGAACCGGTCGAAGGGCCCAGCCCCCACAGCAGCCCGAGCAGCCGCGCGATGGCGTCGGAGTCGGCCCGCCCTGCAGGACGGCCGCGCGGCCGCGGGCGGCGCGCGGGGCTACGCCGGCACGGCGTACGTCGTCCTGCCGCTGGGCTCGCCGGCCCGCTGCGAGGGCGTGGTCGCGCTGACCGACCTCCCCGACGACACGCTCCCGCGCGACCCGGCGCTGCGCCGCTGGCTCCGCATGGCGCGCCGCGCGGGCCGTGCCCTCGCCGCTTCGCGCCGCATCGAGCAGGCCGAGGTCCTCTCGGCCACCGACGAGCTCACGGGTCTCCCCAACCGTCGCGCCTTCGAGCGCGCGCTCCACCGCGAACTCGAGCGCGCGCGGCGCGGCGGCACGCCGCTCGCCGTCGGGCTGGTGGACGTGGACCACTTCAAGGCGTTCAACGACCGGTTCGGCCATCCCGTGGGCGACCGCGTCCTCGCACAGGTCGCCCGCCGCCTCACGTCGGCCCTGCGCGAGACGGACCTCGTCGCGCGCTGGGGCGGCGAGGAGTTCGCGGTGCTCCTGACGGGCCTCGCGGACGGCACGCACGGGGAGGCGTTGACGGTGCTCGACCGGGCGCGGGTCGCCGTGGGCGGGCGTCCGCTGGCGCTCGGGCCGGGCCTCCCCTGCCCGATCGTGACGATCTCGGGCGGCGTGGCGGTCCTGCCGGCCGACGGCAGCGACGGTGCGACGCTCGTCCACAAGGCGGACGCGGCCCTCTACGCCGCGAAGCGCGCCGGCCGCAACCAGGTCCAGCACGCCTGACGGTGGTCGCGCTCCGAGCGTCACGACCTACGGGCCGTGCACCGCCCCTCGGGCTGAGTCTGCCTCGGGCCCCCCACCTCGCTCGCGAACGCGCGCACACGAAGCGATCTCATCGCGGACGCTCGTCCTCGGTCGCACGTCGCCGCTCCTCGGCCGCGGGAACGCCCACCCTCAGCCGCCACGCGACCTCGCGGACGCAACGGAAGCCGATGCCGCGCGCGTCGGACCGCGCGGTGCTCGATCGCGCGAAGACACGCAGATCGCGGCGGTCCTCGAACCACGACCCGCCGCGAACGACGCGCGGGGCCGACGCGTCCTCCGACTCGCAGACGGGGTCGACGCGGGGGCTCCCGAGGGCACGCTGGTAGAAGTCGGGCGCATAGGCGTCACGGCAAAGTTCGCTCGCGTTGCCGGCCAGATCGAAGACACCCCAGTGAACGGGCGCGTATCGACCCACACGCGACGGACCGTCGGCGAACGACCCGGTCCAATACCTCGGCGGGCCGCTCGGTCCGGTCGCGCCGGCCACGTCGTCCGGCTCGAGGTCGTACGGCCAGATCGCAGCCTGCTCTCGGCCCGCGCGAGCCGCCCACTCCCACTGCGCCTCGGTGGGGAGACGGCATCCGACCCACGTCGCGAACCGCCGAGCATCCTCGAATGCGACACCGGTGACCGGCGACGAGCCGTCTCCGTCGCGCGAGCCCGAGCCGACGCCCTGGCCATCCTTCGACGCGAGGAACCGTGCCCATTGCGCATGGGTGACCTCGGTCTCGTCCATGAAGTAGGCCCTCGAGATCTCGACCTGGACGTCCGGAGCGGCGTCGGGCCCCGCGTCGAACCTCGCGTCGGCGAGCCCTCGTCCCATCGTGAACACGCCGGACGGGATCAGGACCATCAGGCCGCCGTCCGCCCGTCGCCGGATCCGTCGTGGCAGCCCCTTCGCCAGCGGCTCGACCGCCACGGTGTACGCGGACGCGGCATCGGCCCAGCCGTCGAGCAGCACGACGACGTCCCGGCTCGCGTCCGGTGCGCGCCCCGTTCCCTCCTCCGGAGGCCGAGATCCGCTCGTGCCGGTACCCGGCGACGCGGTGCCCCCGCCGCGCTCTTCGTCCCGCGAGCCGTCGTCGTTCCCGCGCGATGGAACCGGAGCCGGCGCGAGCATGGTCGGCGGCCGGACCGGCGCGTCGTCCACGGGACTGCGCTCCGGCCGCTCGGAGTCCCCGGATTCAGGCGTCGTTGCGGCGTCCCGCGTCCCCCAGAGCAGCGCGGCCCCCGCAAGGCATGCGAGGACGGCAACGATCCAGGCGCTTCGGCGCGGCATGAGCGTGTTCCCTCTCCACTGTAGACGCCGCCGCCCCAGCGGTCCTGCCCGGCCCCGGGATCGGCAGACCGCGAGTCGCGATGGTCCTCGTGGCCGCACGGCGCGCCGGCCGCAACCAGATCCAGCACGCCTGAGGGCGGCCCGTCGCCGTCCGCGACGCCAACGACCGCCGAGCGGCACCTGACGAGACGCCGCGGACGTCGCGCCTCACGCGCCCCGGAACGGGTTGCGGATCGTGACGGCGCCGAACTCGCGCCCGTCCTGCATGTCCTCGGTCAGGACCACTTCACAGCCGCCCACGCGAGCCGTCTCGACGATCAGCGCATCCCAAAAGGAGAGCGTGTGCTCCTGCGAGCCCGCGACCGCCGCAAGCACCGTCTCCCCGTCGATGGCGACGAAGGGAAGATGTGCGAGGTCTCGCATCGCATCGCGGACCGCGGCCGCCGACAGTTGTCTTGCGAACTTGCGGGTCACGGTCACGTAGAACTCGCCCAACACCTGCGCCGAGACCCGGAGGGACCCGCGGCGCACGTGCTCGTCGACGACCTGCCGCGCCACCTCCCGCTTGTCCGGTGCGTCGCCGTCGAACAGGTACACGAGCACGTTCGTGTCGACGAGGATGCGAGGGTTCATGCTCTACCGCTCGTGGAGGTCGTCGCGAGTCCAGGTCTTGCCCCCACGCCCGGCCCGAGAGCGCCTGGAAAGCGCGAGAAGGCTGTCGGCCACGGCGTCGTTCGACGGCGCGCCCCCACGCGCGAACTCCTCCAAGAGCTCGCGGACCACGGCGTTCACCGACGTCCCCTGTTCGAGCGCGCGGATCCGCGCGCGGCGGAGCAACTCGGCGTCGATGACGAGGGTGAGGTTGGTCGTGTGTTCCACGGGATCAGTGTAGCACGGGTTCCGTGGACCGGGGGCCCCGGCCGCCTGCATGTCGGCGAGTTGCCCCGCGCCACGGGCGCCAGCCGAGCCGCCGCAACGAACCCGCATGCCTGCGTTGCCTATCTGCCATTGGACCCTCCGCGCGCCCAAGGCCCCCTCCCCCCGGCTTCCCGAGCGCCTCCACCACCTCGGCGACCACCTCAAGCGCCGAAGGCTCGAACTCGGCCTCAACCGGACGGGCATGGCCAAGCGGCTCAAGATCGAGGTTTCCTCGTACTGCAGGTGGGAGAAGGGAGTGACCATCCCGGAACTCCACCGCCGGGACCAGATCGCGGCCCACCTCGGCTATCGCCCCCCGGTCTCAGTACCCCCGGACGCCCCCCTCGGAGTCCGAGCCCGGGTGTGGCGGGTGTCGCACGGCCTGACGATCGCCCAGGCCGCCGGCCGGGCGGGGGTTGACCCGAAGACCTTGGGAACCCTCGAACGCGGGGGGCACGTCTCGCAGGCTACCCGGATGGTGATTGGAACGCTGATCGCTACTAACCCCGGCACTGTTCCCTCGGCGACGAAGGTATGAGTCATACGCTAGCAGTCAGTGACCGCCTTGACTTCACATGCTCACGTTCGTGCAAACTCCCTCAACCCCGACCCGCCGCGGAACTCAGCGCACCCCGGTTCGACGCCCTCGCCATCGACCCGGCCGCCGTTCTCAGCGCCTGAACCTCCACGGAACCCATGCGCCTCAATTCGAAACGACGGGCTGGAA
>JAEUHO010000185.1 GCA_016795345.1 Planctomycetia bacterium
ACTCCGGGCCGCCGGGGCCGCCCTTGAGGTCGACGGGCGGCGCGTCGGCGCCGGGGCCGCTCGTGCGGCGGGCCGACAGCAGGACGTCGTCGACCTTGAGGCCGGCGCGCTCGGCGGGCGAGCCGGGATAGACGAGGTTGACCACCAGGCCTCGCGTGCCGTCGCGGGTCGGGCCCGCGATGTCGAGGGCGTCCGCCACCGCGGCCCCGCGCAGCGGCTCGAGCTCGACGCCGAGCCACGGCAGCCGGCGCGCTGCGCGGGAGGCCGCGGGCATCACGCGCCGGTCGAGGCCGTCGGCGAGGGAGGCGGGCGCGCCGAGGTCGGCGAAGAGCGCCGCGACGACGCCGCGCTGGCCGTCGTCGGGGCCGCCGCGCGAGCCCACGCGCTCGGCGTCGTCGGGCTGGAGGTCGGCCGAGAACCCGAGCACCCGGCCCTCGAGGTCGAGGAGCACCGTGCCCGCCTCGACGGCGCCCTCGGTCGCGAGGTACCGCCGGTCGCCGTAGCCGCGCGTCGTGCCGAGGGAGCGGTCGTACGCGAGGCCGTCGCGCCGCGCGCCCGCGCGCCACGCGGTCCGGTGCACGAGCACCGCGTGGTGCGCCGGCGGCGGCGGCGGGCGCAGGGCGGGCAGCGCGTCGAGCCGCGCCTCCGCCAGGCGGACGACGAACGCGCCGAGGTTGGGCACGCGGCCGTCGTAGCGCGCCTCGTGCGCGACGCCGCCCGCCTCCTCCACCGTCACGCGCGCGAGGCGCGTCACCCACGAGGGCGGGAGCGTCGCGGGCACGACGAGGACGTCCGGCGCGACCGCGAGGCCCCAGTACCGGGCGTCGGGGTCGGGTTCGGGCACCGCCGGCGCGCCGAGGAACGACGCGCCCACCTCGTCGTCGTGCGTCGGCGCGCGGAACGCGAGGCGCACCGCGTGCACGTACGCCTCGGCCGGCTTCGCGACGGCGCGGTCCGCGAGCGCGGCGAACGGCACCGCGCTCGCGAGGTCGGCGAGGACCGACGGCAGCCGCCACGCGTCGCCCGACGCGAGGCCCGGCCCGTCGAAGCGGAGCCCGACGACGGCGCCCGCCGCGTCCACCACCAGCTCCGCCGTGCGCGCGGCGGACGTGCCCCCGAGGCCCGCGGCCGGCCGGCGGGGCCGACCGATCGACGTGGCGCCCCCCGCGAAGGGCCGATGCAGCACGTCGGCGTCGCGCAGCGGCTCGGCGGTCGCCTCGGTGCCGCGGGCCGACTCCGCGAGGGACGCGAGGAACAGCCCGGTCGCGGCGGGCGCGTCGGGCGCGGCCGCCGCGGGGGCCTCGATCGGCGCGGCGGAGAGGTCGGCCTCGGCCGTCAGGACGACCGCGCCGTGGTGGGGGAGGA
>JAEUHO010000202.1 GCA_016795345.1 Planctomycetia bacterium
ATCGCACCGAGATCCTCGAGGCGGCGCACCGCGCCGAGCGCCGTGGGATGCACGGTCTGCGCGGCGTTCGCGATCGCTCGGCCGGTCGCTTCGAGCAGCGCCGGCTCGGCGACGAGCGCGAACAGCGCCCGCACCCCCGCCGCGCGGACCCCTCGCGCTCGCCGCGTGGGGGTGTACGGCGTGCGTCCCTCGACGCGGAGCGCGATGTTCCTCCCGGCCCGCAGGAAGCAGTTGCCGGCGAGATCGACGTAGTTGAGCCCGTGCTCGGCGAAGAACGCCCCGAGGGGTCGGCCGACGTAGGGAGCGAAGAGGATCCACCCGCGGGCGCGTGCGCCGAGGGTCGCCACGAGCGCCCGGGCGACCGCGGTGGCGAGGTGCGTGCGCTTGACCTCGACGTGGAGCCCGACGGTCTGGCCGCGCAGACGGATCGCGATCCGCGCGTCGGCGTGCGCCGTCCCTGCCTTCGCGTCGCCGGCCGGTTCGAGCGCGGTGACCCGCGCGTCGACGTCGCGGAGGACGACGGCGAGCCGGTCGAGGTAGGGGCCGAGGTCGTCGGGCGTTCGCATGGATAGGAGTTTGCCATGGATGTTAGTAATATCCAATAGCCTTGGCGCCTGCACCGGCCGAGTCGTGCCGCGGCAGGAGTGGGGGCGGCAGGGGGAGGGACCCGTGCCGAACCGCTCCCCATCGCGACTCGCAGGTCGCCCAGGGGACCGTCCTCGACCCGCCCTGTCGGTGGCCCCATGTAGGATACGAACAACATACGAACGGACGCTTCGGAGCCCTCGCCATGTCCCACGCCCTCGCGGATCCCGCCCCGGACACCGCGGTCCCCGTCCTGGGGGAGGCGCGGCCCCCGTCGGCCGACCCCACCGAGATGCGGCCCGGGCTGACGGCGGAAGAGGTGTGCCGGCGGCTGGCACGGGCGGCCCGGCACGAAGAGACCGGCCGGCGCGTGCTCGCCTTCTACCTGGTCGAGATGGACCAGCGGCGGCTCTACCAGGCGACCGGCCACGGCAGCACGGCGCACTACGCCGAGGCTCGGCTGGGGCTCGACCGGCGGCGGGTCGCGGAGCTGGTGCGGGTGGGCGCGAAGCTCCTCGAGCTGCGCGGGCTCGACCGCGCCTTCTGCGCGGGACGCCTGGGGTGGGCCAAGGTCTTGATCGTCGCCCGGATGGCGACGCCCGAACACGAGGCGGCCTGGCTCGAGCGCGCGCTCGCGCTCGACGCCCGGGCGCTGGCGCTGCTCGCGGCGCGATCGCGGGAGGGCGGCGCACCGCGGGCGCCGGGCGACGAGAAGGGCCTGCCCGAGATCCGGTTCCCTGTGAGCGCGTCCGTCGGGTCGCTCGTGTACGCGAAGCTCGAACAGGCGCAGCGTCGCCTCGGGGCCGAGCTCGGCCGCGAGGTGGACGTCGCGGGGCTGCTCGACACGCTCCTCGACCAGTTCCTCGCGACGCAGGCCGACGGCAGCGTCCCCGGCCGGACGCGCGTGGACGCCTCGGCCTTCCGCGTGCAGCTGGTCGAGACGGGGGAGCGCGGGGCCCCGCTGCTGGTCTCGACCGAGGACGGGCTGTTCCCGCTCGACGCGGGCGGCCCGGGCGGCGAAGGCGCGGCGTCCGAGGCGGTGCGCTGCGACGCCGGCGTGCGCAACCATCACGTCGCCGGTTCGCGCGACGCCGCGGGGGACGACCACGACCACCGCGCGCGCGACGTCAAGACGCCGCCGGGCATGCGTCGGAGCGTCCTGCGGCGCGACGGCCATCGCTGCCGCTCCTGCCGCTCGCGATGGTCGTTGATGGTGCACCACGTGGAGTTCCGCTCGCACGGCGGGCGCACGCTCCACGAGAACCTGATCACGCTCTGCTCGCGATGCCACGGGCTCGTCCACGCGGGGCTGCTCGTCATCGAGGGGACCTCGGCCGACGTCGTGCGGTTCGTGGACGCCGCGGGTCGCCCGCTCGCGGGGGCCGAGCAGGTCGGGGCCCTCGAGGCGTCCCGTCTCGCGACGTGGGGCGCAGAAGCGGTGGGCCTCGCGACGGTGAGCCTCCAGCCGCCGCCGGTCGCGCCGGACGCCCCCGAGGGCGCCGCGACGGTGACGCTGAGGTCGATGCCCGAAGAGGTGGACGCCTCGTGGTGGAGGCGGCACGCGCACCTCGTGCGCGAGCGCGGCGAGCACGGGACCCTGCGTTTCGAGGCGGGGACGCCGATCGAGGCGCCCGCGCCCGACGTCGCGCCGCCCGCGCCCGTGGACACGGCCTTCGCCGGGCTCGTCGGTCAAGGGGAGCGTGTCGCGCGGCTCGCGCGGGTGGCCGAGGGCGTGCGCGCGCGGGGCAAGCGCTTCCCGCACGTGTTGCTCACGGGGCCCGCGGGCACCGGCAAGAGCACGTTGGCGCGCGGTATCGCGGTGGCGACCGGCCGGCCGATCGCCGAGGTGTCGGCGCCGCTCGTCACCGACCGGGCGACCTGGGTGCGCCTGCTGGCGGGGCTCGCCGAGGGGAGCGTCCTGTTCCTCGACGAGGCGCACGCGCTGCCGCGCGCGCTGCTCGAGGTGCTGCTCGAGGCGATGGCGGAGCACCGGCTCTCGCTCGTGTTGTCGGACGGCGTGACGGCCCGGCGCATCGCGCTGAAGCTGCCTTCGTTCACGCTGGTGGCCGCGACGACCGACGACGGGGCGATCCCGCCGGCGCTGCGGAGCCGCTTCGGGCTGCGGGAGACCCTGGTGCACTACGACGCCGACGCGCTGGCCGCCGTCGTGCGGGACGCCGCGGCGCGCGAGGGCGCGGAGGCGACGCCGGAAGGCGCGCGGAGGCTCGCGGAGGCCGCTCGCGGCACGCCGCGGGAGGCGCTGCGGCTCCTCGAGCGGGCGCTCGACGACGCGGCCGCGGACGGGGCGATGCGGCTGGACGTCTCGGGCGTCGAGCGGACGCTCTCCGGGCTCGGGTACGACGCGAACGGCCTCGACGCGGGCGAGCAGCGGTACCTGGCGGTGCTGCGCGAGAGCCCGATGCCGGTCCCGCTGTCGCGCCTGGCGCGGGTGATGGGCACGACGCCTCGGTCGCTCGTCGAGCACGTCGAGCCGTGGCTGTTCCTGCGCGGGTTCGCGCGCATGACGCCCGGCGGGCGCACGACGGCGCCCCGCGTGCGGCTCATGGCCGCGCGTGGCGGTGCGCCGAACGTGCGGCACCTGGCGCCGCGCGCGTACCACGCCACCTGACGCGCCGATCGCGGCGAAACTCGGCGTTTCGGACGAGGGCCGGGGGGAAGGTGCGTGCGGGGGTTCCGCGCCCCCGCGGAGGCCTTCACGAAACGTCGCTTTCGTTTCACCGCCCGGTCGGCGACCATCCGCTCCTCCTCGGTCCTCGCAGGGTCGAGGGGGACACGTCAGGGTCGAACTGGGAGGGTGCTCATGGCGCGCGCGGGTTGGATCGTGGCAGGGTGCATCTTGTTGTCCGGACTCGGCACGGCGTGCGGAGGCGGCGGGGGGGGCGGCGGCGATCCCGCGCCGCAGCCGGTGCTCGACCAGTCGTTCACGCCCGGCGACTTCTCCACGTCCGCGGGTGTGTCGTACGCGACGGCCTGGGCGCAGACCGTCGTGCCGGCCGTATCGGGGACGCTCGACTCGGTCGATCTTCTGCTCGTGGCACAGGGGCCGGACGATGTCATCCGCGTGGACGTGCGCGGCGTCTCGGGTTCGCCGCTCTCCGACGACGGCTCCGTGCTCGGCAGCGTGATCGTCGCGGCCGCCGACCTTCCGTTCGTGGACAACCTCGTCCTGTCCACGTTCGACTTCCGCTCCCAGGGGATCCCCGTGGTGGCGGGACAGACGCTCGCGATCGTCGTGACGAAACTCTCCGGCACACCCAACCCGGGTGACTCCGACGTGCTCCTCGTCGGGGAACTCGCGAACGGCTACGTCCCGGGAGGTGCATTCCAGCGCAACGGGGGCTCCGGCGTGCCGTTCGCCGGCATCGTGGGCGACTTCTACTTCGCCTTCCGCGTGGTCCCGGAGTAGCGCGCGCCGAGGGGGATGTCGGGCACACTGGGGGCCCTGATGTCCTCGCCGCCGACACCGCCGACACCGCCGACCCCGCCGACCGCTCCGCCCGCTCGGCGCGTGCCCGGGCGCCGCGTCGTCGCGGCGATCGTCGCGCTCGCGATCGTCGTGTTCGTGATCGGGCGGCTCACCGCGACCCGCGGACCCGAGGGGGACGCAGCCGGCGATCCTCCGGACCGCGAGGCCCGGCCGCCGGCGTCCGGCGAGGAACGCGCGCCGGGCCTCGCGGTCCCCGCGCGGGGGATCGGGTCGCCGGACGGGACCGCGGTCGAGGACGGCGCGGTCGATCCCGACGACGTCGGGCCCGCCGTCCGCGTGCGGGGACGGGTCGTCGACGGGGCGCGGCGGCCGGTCGGGGACGCGGCCGTGCGGGTCGAGGTGAGCGGCGTCGGGCCGGTGGTGGTCCGCACCGGCGGCGACGGTCGATTCGACGCCGCGGTGAAGGAGGGCGGGCCCGCGCCGCTGCGGATCGCGGTGGCGGCCGAGTCCGGCGGGCGCGTCGCCGCGCGGACCGTCCCCACGCCGATCCGCGGGGAACGCCGGTTCGACGTCGGCGACCTCGTGCTGGCGGCGGGGGTGCGCGTGGCGGTGCGCGTCGTGGACGCGGGGCGGCCCGTGGGCGGCGCGTCGGTCCACCTCGCCGTCGCGAATCCGCGCGACGTGCGGCGATTCGACGCGGGGACGATGTCGGGACGGCCCAGGTTCGTCGGATGGGTGGCCCACGCGACGACGGACGCCGAAGGCCTCGCCGTGTTCCCGTCGGTGCCCGCGGGCGACGTCGCGGTGCTCGCGCGCGCGGACGGGCCTCGCCGCGGGCGGGTGGAGGCCGCCGCGGACGGCGACGTCGCGCTCGAGGTGCCGCTCGCGCGGGCACGCGACGTGCGCGTGACGGTGATCGATGCGGCGACGCGCGCGCCGCTCGCGGGGGTGCGCCTCGGCGTCGAGACGTCGGCAACGGGCGAGTTCAGCGAGGACCCGTGGGACGACCCGTGGCCCGTCGCGCCGACGGGCCCGGACGGGACGACGACGCTTCCCGCGATGCCAGGGGGGACATCGGCGGCACTGACGGTCCTCGGCGACGGCTGGAACTGGCCGCCATGGCGGTCGCCGGTGCCGCTCCCACCCGACGTCGACACCCTGGAGATCGAAGTTCCGGCTGCCGTGCTCGAAGTGCGCCGCGAGGCCGTGTTCGAGGACGGACCGCCGCCGCCGGACCGGACGCCCGTGACGTTCGAGGCGTCGTGGGGCGGTTCCGTCCGTGGCTTCTGGGGCGACCATGGCGCGCCCGTCGCGAGCGGGCGCGTAGACGGTGGCGCGCTCGTGATCGGCGGGCTGCGGCACAGGCACGATGCGATGTTCGGTCGCGCACGGCTGCCGGACGGGCGGACCGGCCGTCTGGACGCATCGCCCGTCGTGTTCCGCGGCGGACGCACCGTGCGCGTCACGGTGCACGAGGAAGACGGCGCCGCGGCCGCGGGCGTGCCGGTCGTCGTCGAGTCGTCCGGGCGGCGCGTGGCGTGGACGCGGACGGGCGCCGATGGCGTCGCGACGATCTCCGACGTGGGCGCGGGCGCACGGGCCGTCGTCGAATCCGGCGGCGCGTTGGTCGAGACGTGGCGGCACGGCGTGTTCGAGGAGGAACTGGTGGCGTCCCTCGACGGGACGCCTTCGCCGTCGGAGGTGGCGTTCGTGCTCCCCGGCTTCGTCGAAGCGCGGTTGACGGTGACGGTCGGCGGGCGGCCCGGGTTCCCGCCCGGTCTCGACGTCGTCGCCGGCCTCTCGCGCGTCACTGCCGACCGCGCCGACCTGCCCGACGCGACGTGGGACCCGGCGTCCGGCACCGTGCGGTTCCGCGTGCGGCGACCGACCGGAACGCGCCGCTTGTACGTGACCGGTGCCGCGCCGGGTCACGCGATCGCTGAGGCCACGTTCAGACCTGCCGACGCGCCGGGCGTGCTCGAGGCGAGGCTCGAGATGCGTCCGGCCGGCGGGCTCGATCTCGACGTCCTGGGACTCGGCATCCGCAGTCCAGAGTGGTTGCCGGAACTGCAAGGAGACGACGGCGCCTTTCATCGCGACGTCGTCAGGATCCGCCCCGACGCCGACGCGGGGGCCATCCCGCGGGCGGACGACGTCGCGGCCGGCACGTGGCGGCTGCGGGACGATTGGTCCGGTTGCGTCAGCGAGAGCGTGCGCGTGGAGGCCGGCGGGCGCGCGCGCCTGCGGCTCGATCTGCGGCATCTCCGTGACGTGCAGGTCGCGGTCGAACTCCCTCCCGGCGTGGAGGCGACCGACCTCGTCGTCCGGCGGGAGGCCGAGGGCCTCGTCCTCGTCGGGCAGGACCGTGAGATCCGCGGGCGGACGTCGTTCCGCCTCACCCTGCCCGGCGACCGGCCGGTGCGGCTGTGGGCCGAGCATCCGGCGTGCGTGACGACGCCCGGGGAAGGGGACGTGACCGTGACCGCGCCCGGGCCTCGCGTCGCCTTGCGGCTCCGGGCCCGCTGACGGCGTCCGGGGCCGCGGCGCGCGAGGTGGTGTCCGGCCGAGCGTGGCGGCTCCGGGGGGGTGGCGTACGCTGGCCCCGCCATGGCCAACGACCAACGCGAGGTCCGTCTCCAGAAGCTCGAAGCCCTGAGGACGGCCGGGATCCGGCCCTACGCCGACCGTTACCCCACGTCCCACTCCCTCGACGCCGCCCGCAAGGAGGCCGAGACGACCGAGGGCACGAAGGTCCGCGTCGCCGGCCGCGTCATGACCGCGCGCGCGTTCGGCCAGCTGACGTTCGTCCACCTGCAGGACGCCTCGGGCCGCTGCCAGGTGGCGCTCGACGCCTCGGTGGTGGGGGCCGACGCGCTCGCGCGCTTCGACAAGCTCGTCGACCTCGGCGACTTCGTCGGCATCGAGGGCACGACCTGGAAGACGAAGAAGGGCGAGCCCACCGTCCGCGCGACGGGCTGGACCTTCCTCGCGAAGGCGCTGCGCCCGCTCCCCGAGAAGTGGCACGGCCTGTCCGACCGCGAGACGTGTTACCGCGAGCGGCACCTCGACCTGCTCGTCAACCCGGAGACGCGCGCCCGCTTCAAGCTGCGCAGCCGCCTCGTCCGCGAGCTCCGCGCCTACCTCGACGCCCACGGCTTCGAGGAGGTCGAGACGCCCGTCCTGGCCGCCAAGGCCACCGGCGCGCTCGCGCGCCCCTTCCTCACGCACCACAACGCGCTGAACATCCAGTGCGCCCTCCGCATCGCGCCCGAGACCTGGCTCAAGAAGTGCGTCGCCGGCGGCATCGACCGCGTGTACGAGGTCGCCCGTTGCTTCCGCAACGAGGGCATGGACCCGTCGCACCTTCAGGACTTCACGATGTGCGAGTGGTACGCGGCGTACTGGGACTTCCGCGACAACATGGACTTCACGCAGGGGCTGATCCTGCACCTGATCGACCACGCGGTGGGCTCGCGCCGCATCCGCTGGGGCGCGAACGAGATCGACTTCACCCCGCCGTGGCCCCGCGTGAGCCTGCGCGACCTCGTGCTGAAGGACAGCGGCATCGACTACGACGCCTGCCCCGACGCCGCCTCGCTGCGCGCCGCCATCGCGCGCAAGGGCATCCGCCTCGACCGCGACGACCTCGACCAGCTCGGCCGCGGCAACCTGATCGACGTCCTCTACAAGAAGGTCTCGCGCCCGAAGCTCGTGTCGCCCGTCTTCGTGACGGGGCACCCGCTCGACCTCTCGCCGCTCGCGCGCCGCAACGACGACGTCCCCTCGGTGGTCGACCGCTTCCAGCTGGTCGTCAACACGTGGGAGATCGTGAACGCGTACAGCGAGCTCGTCGACCCGGTGGACCAGCGCGGCCGCTTCGAGCAGCAGATGTCCGCCCGCGCCGCCGGCGACGACGAGGCCATGGAGATCGACGAGGACTACCTCGCCTGCATGGAGCACGGCATGCCGCCCATGTCGGGCTGGGGCATGGGCATCGACCGGTTCGTCTGCCTCGTGACGGGGCAGGAGAACCTGCGCGACGCGGTGCTCTTCCCGTTGATGCGCCCGCTCGACGCGTCGCCCGCGTCGTCCGCCGCTCCCGCCGCGCCCGCGGCGCCGGCGGTGCAGGGGGCCGTCGGGGGGACGGGACGCGAGGCCCGTGCGGGGGGCGAGGCCGCGACCTCCGAGGTGAAGCCCGAGTTCGCGTCGCTCCTCGGCCACCCCGTCGACGACGTCGCCGACGCCGGCATCCCGTGGACCCGCGCGCGCGCCCTGTTCGACGAGTGGGTCACCACGCCCAGCCTGCGCCGGCAGATGGAGCAGGCGAGCGCGGTGATGGGGGCGCTCGCGCGCCGGCTCGGCCGCAACGAGGACGCGTGGCGCGTGATCGGCCTCCTGCACAACCTCGACTACGACCGCGTGAAGGACCCCGCGCAGCACTGCCTCGTCGCCGCGGCCACGCTGAAGGCCGAGGGGATGCATCCCGGCGCGATCCACGCCATCGCGGCCCACAACGACGACGGCCTCGCCCACACCGGCATCCGCTGCGTCAGCGTGCTCGACCACGCGGTCTCGTGCGCCGAGGCCGTGGTGGGCCTCGTCCACGCCACCGCGCAGGTGCTCCCGAGCAAGGACGTGAAGGACGTGAAGGCCTCGAGCGTCGTGAAGCGCTACAAGGACCCGAAGTTCGCCCCGACGATCGAGCGGCCGCTCATCGCGCGGTGCCAGGGCCTCGGGCTCTCGCTCGACGACTTCCTCGCGCTCGCGACGGCCGCCGTCCAGGGCATGCCGACGGCCTGACGCCGGGCCGCCCCGCCGTCTCGTCCCGCGCCCCGCCCCGCGCCCCGCCCGCGCGTCAGACGAGCGCGGGCGGCAGGACGATCGTCGGGATGCAGTCCGGGCAGATGCCGTGGGAGAGGTGCAGCCCCCCGCGGCTGGGCAGGCGGCTCGGGAGGTAGTGCCCCACGGGCAGCCACGTCCCGTTCGCCATGGCGACCCGCCGGCACCACGCGCAGACGCGCAGGTAGCGGCCGTCGCGGTCGAAGTCCGGCAGCGGGGCCCGCGGCCCGCCGAGCCGCCGCGCGAGGACCGACGCGACGCCGTCGAGCACGGCGGCCTGCTCCACCTGGAACCGCGCGCGCGACCGCTCGAGCGTCCGCCGGTCCTCGGGCTCGGCGACCGAGAGCTCGGGGACCATCCGGAGGGCGCGGTCGAGCTGCGCCATCCGCTCGAGGATCGCCGCGCCCGCGACGTCGTAGGCCCGCCGGAGCGCGTCCGGGTCGGCGGGGGGCGCCGCGAAGTGCGCGACCAGCTCGCGGGTGGCCCGCAGCACGCGCCCCGCGGCGCGCGTGCCCGCCGGCGGCTGCTCGAGGCGCGCGAGGAGCTCCGTCGCGACCGTCCGCTCGACGTCCGGCCGGCGCGCCGCCGGGGCCCACAGGAGCTCCGAGCGGAGCGCGTCGTCGGTGCGTCGGGCCCGGTCCGCCGTGATCGCGTCGAGCCGCGCGCGCGCGGCGTCGAGCCGGCCGGCGGCGAGCTCCACGCGGGCGAGCAGGCTCGGGATCCACTCGTGGGCCTGGCCGCCGATCGGCGCCCGCCGGCACCGGGCCTCGAGCTCGGCGCCGGCCCGATCCGCCGCCTCGACGTCGCCCTCGCGGACCGCGACCTCGGCGCGATGGGCCCACAGGACGAACCACAGCGGCTCGCCCGCGCGCTCGCCGACCTGCGCCATCGCCGCGGCGAACAACGCGAGCGCCGGGGCGTGCGCCTCCCACTCGTCGAGCTCCGCCAGGGTCTCGACGAGGCGGAACGCGGCCATCGCGCGGAAGTCGGCGCGGTCGCGCGCCTCGGCGAGGGCGAGCGTGCGGCGCGCGAGGATCAGCGTCTCGTAGTCGCGCCCCTGCCGGCGGTAGACCTCCGCGAGCGACGACGCGCAGCGCAGCTCGACGTCGGTCCCCGCGCCGCGGTGCCGCGCGAGGAGCGCGACGAGGAGCTCCTCCGCGCGTTCGTGGTCCTGCGCCTCGGCCACGCACTCCGCGGCGACGACCTCCGCGAGCGCGGCGAGCGCGGGGTCGCGCGACGCCGTCGCCCTCGCCGCGAGCCGGGCCACGATCGCGTCGCGGCGCCCGTCCTTCTCCCAGAGCAGGCGCAGCCGCGCGTCGGCGCGCGCGTCGTCGCGGCCGAGGTCGTCGGCGACGTCGTCGGCGAGCGCGCGGTAGACCTCGACGGCGTTGCGGCGCGCCGCGAGCGAGACCCGCGTCGCCGCGTCGGCGGCGTCGAGCCAGCGCGCGCGCTCGGCGGGCGAGCGGCGGCGCACGTCGGCGGCCCACGCGGCGTCGAACGCCGCGGTGGGGTGGGTCAGGAGCGCGGCGGCGTCGGGGGACGGCATGGGGGAGCCGGGGGTTGTACCGTTCGCGGTCGGCCGGGGCACGGCCCGTGTGGTCGGTCTGCGCGATCCGGCTGTCGGCGGCGGGCGGGCCTCGCGTGCCCCGGGATCGTCGGATCGCTCACGATGGCGCCGGGCCGCGGCGGGGGAGGTGGGCCTGCTCGCGATGCAGACACTCGGGACAGATCCCGTGCGTCAGCCGCAACGGCCCCTGCCGCGGGAGATAGTGCCCGACGGGCAGCCACGTCCCGTCCGCGACCGCCACGCGGCGGCACCACGCGCAGACCGACACGAACGCGTCGGAGGCGTCGAACCGCGGGAGCAGGTCGGCGACCGCGTCGAGGTGGGTGCGGAAGAACTCGGCGACGCCGTCGAGCAGCCGGGCCTGTTCCTGCTGGAACCTCGCGCGGGAGGCGATGAGGAACGCGCGGTCCTCGGGCTCCGAGGTCGAGAGCTCCGGCAGGAGCCGCATGACGTGTTCGACCTCCTCGATGCGGCGGAGGATCGTGCGGCCCGCGGCGTCGAACGCGCGGCGGGCGAGGACGGGGTCCGGCGCGTGGACGGTGGCGACCTCGACGGCACGCGAGGCCCAGAGCAGCGCGCTGCCCGTGCCGAACGCCTCGCCGCGGGTCTCGACGACGTCGAGCATGCGGCGGGCCACGTCCCGCGCCTCGTCGAATTGGCGGGCGGCGAGCGCGTACTCGAGCTCGTACTGGGGGAGCGGGTCGACGCCCGCGCGCGCGGCGGGGCGCGCGCGGACGGCGTCGAGCAGGCGGCGCCCGTCGTCGAGGCGGCCCGTCTGGACGGCGATGGAGGCGCGGATCATGTCGAACCAGCGCGGGTCCGCGGGCTCGGGGGCGGGGAGGGCGACGAGGCGTTCGAGGTCGGCCACCGCGCGCTCGGCCGCGGCGAGGTCGCCGGTCCGCGCGGCGTGGCGGATGCGCTGGACGGTGAGTCGGCGGCGCAGCGGGATCTCGGTGTCGGGCGGGAGGGCCGCGAGGACGCGTTCCATCTCGTCGAGCGCGTCGCGGAACGCCGGCCACTCGCCGAGCCCGCCCAGGGCGTCGGCGACGCGGTACCACATGGCGGCGGTCTGCCGCGGGAGCGTCCCGGGCACGACGATCGCGAGGGCGCGGCGCGCGAGGAGCAGCACCTCGAAGTCGCGGGTGAGGCGCCGATAGGTCTCGGCGAGCGAGCCGCAGAGCCGCCGCTCGAACGCGGTCCCGCGGCCGCGCTCCGCCGCGAGCAGCGCGAGCAGCGCGCGCTCCGTCGTCGCGACGTCGGCCCGGTCCAACGCGCACTCGGCGGCGACGAGCAGCGAGGTCCGGGCGAGGTCCGGGTCGGGGGAGGTCGAGCACCGGCCCGCGATCGCGTCGATCGCGGCGTCGCGACGGTTCTCCCGGGCGAAGAGGAACAGGATCCGGGCGATCCAGTCCGGGTCGTCCAGGGGCGCGTCCGCGGCCAGGGCTCGGTAGACCTCCATGGCGCCGACGTGGAGGGACGGGTTCCCGGCGCGGGCGGCGTCCGCGGCGGCGAGCCAGGCGGCGCGATCCGCGGGGGGCGCGTCGCGGACCGCACGGGCCCACGCGGTGTCGAACGGGGCGCCGGCGAGCGACGGACCGGGGGGGACCGGAGTCATGAAGGACCCGTGAAGATGACCCGGTTGTACCGCCGGGCCGGTGGGCCACGCCCGAATCTCCCGCGCCCGTCGCAATCTGATTCAGACTCGATCGGTCCTGATTCAGGCCCGCGCTGCGGCGTGGTCCGCGCGAGCCGCGACGAGGCAGTCGGGGCAGATGCCGTGCGTGAGGCGGAGCGGCCCGGCGGGGGGGAGGTAGTGCCCCAGCGGGAGCCAGGGGCCCTCGGTGCGCGCCACCCGACGGCACCAGGCGCAGACCCGGACGAAGCCGTCGGAGGACGTCAGCGACGACAACACGCGGCGGCCCTCGACGCCGGCGCGGGCGAGGGCGCCCGCCGCGCCGTCGAGGAGCACGCGTTGCTCGCGCACGAACCGCTGGCGGGACGCCGCGAGGAGGGCGCGGTCGGCCTCGGAGATGGCGGTCACCTCCGGGAGGCGGTGCACCGCCTCGTCGAGCTGCGCGATGCGGACGATCATGGCCGCGCCCGCGACGTCGTACGCGCGGGCGGCGAGCTCGGGGGAGGCGAGGGGGCCGGCGAACTGCGCCGCGAGGAACGCGGTGTACTGCAACGTGTACCCGGCGCCCATCGCGGCGAGGCCGTCGTGTTCGAGCACCTCGAGCATGCGCGTCGCGTACGCGCGGGCGGCGTCCGTCCGGCCGGCGGCCACGGCCCACTGCACCTCGAGCTCGCCGCCGACGATCACCGACAGCGGCGTCGTGGTCGCGGCCTCGCACCCGTCGAGGTGGCGGCGCGCCTCGTCGAGGTCGCCGGCGTTCAGCGCCACCTCGGCGCGCAGCGCGAGGAACCACCGCGGGTCGGCGGGGTCGGGGTCCGGCAGTGCGAGCAGGCCGTCGAGCTCCTCCAGCGCGCGGCGGGCCGCCCCGAGGTCGCCGCGCCGCACGGCCTGCAGCGTCCGGTGGTGGGCGCGCCGCCGCCGCAACACGACGCCCTCGCCCGCGGGCAGGCGCGCGAGCGCCGCGTCGAACCGCTCGAGCGCGACGTCGCAGGCCTCCCACTCGCACAGCGTCTTCAGCGTGTCCACCACCCGGAACGCGGCGAGGGCGCGCGCGGTGTCGGGGCCCGTGACGTCCGCGACCGCCACGGCGCGCCGCGCGAGCATCAGGCCCTCGTAGTCGCGGCCCTGCGCGCGATAGACCTGCGCCAGCGACGAGCAGATGCGCCCCTCGAGCACCGTCGTCCGGCCCCGCTCGACCGCGAGGGCCGCCGTCAGGCGCCGCTCCGCGTCGTCCCACGCGTCGCGGTCCGCGGCGCACTCGGCGACGACCACCGCGGCGTACCGGGCGAAGTCGCCCTCGGTCGCCGCGAACCGCGTCGCGAGCGCCTCGATCCGCGCGTCGCGCGTCGGGGCGAACCGGAACATGAACTCGGCGCGGGCCCGGTCGGCTTCGTCCGTCGTCGTGAGGTCCTCGGCGAGGGCGCGGTAGACCGCGACGGCGCGCTGACGGGGCGCGCCGGGGCCGGCCCGCAGGCCGTCCGCCGCGCGGAGCCACGCGGCGCGGGTGGCCGCGTCGTCGGCGCGGCGGGCCGCGGCCCAGGCGGCGTCGAGGGAGGTGAGGGGGGCGACGGCGAGGTCCGCGGGCTTCATGGGGCCTCCACCCACACGCCCCATCCTAGTACGATCGCGGCCGGAGGGCCCCGCCTTGGCGCTGCCGTCGTACCGCTTCCGCCTGCTCGTGGGCGGCATCCTCGCGTGCCTGGGCGCGTTCTGGACGGTCGTCTCGATCCTCTTCTTCTTCACCCGCGACGTCCGCGACGCCGCGCCCGTGAACCTCGCGCTGGCGCTCCTCCTGTTCGCGCTCCCGGGCGCGGCCCTCTGGCTGTCGGGGCGGGCCCGGCGCACCCGCCACGAGGTCATGGCGAACGTCGCGTCCGTCGCGCGCGCCGCCGGTCGCGCCCGCGTCGAGGACGTCGCCCGCGCGGCCGACGTGAGCCTCCCGCACACGCGCCGCGCGCTCCTCGACGCCGTGGCCGAGCGCGTGCTCGCGGGCCGCCTCGACCTCGCCACCGACACGTTCGTCCCCGCCACCGACGGCTCCGACGCGGCGCCGCAGGAGACGACGGTCGCGTGCGCCCGGTGCGGCGGCACGTCGGTCGTCGTCGTGACCGGCGGCGAGGCACGGGTCTGCCGGTACTGCGGCGCCTCGACCTGACCCGCGGCCCAGGCCCAGGCCCCGGCTCCGCGTCGCGGCCCCGGCGGGGGTCCGCCGCGCCCCGGTCCTGCTACGCTGCCCCCGTGGAGTCCCCCGCCTACCACGCCGCCCCGATGCCGACGCCCCCGGCGCCGCCGCCGGTCGCGCCGCCGCCCTCCCCGGCGCCGGCGCCGGCCCCCGCGCGCGCGGCCGAGCCGGGCCCGGGCCTCGTGCGCCTCGCGGCGGGCTTCTACGGGATCACGGTGCTGTTCGCCGTGGGGTACGCGCTCTTCTCCGGGACGATCCGCACCCTCTTCGGTACGCGAGGCCCGTCCGTCGGCCACCTCCTCGCGGCCGTCGGGATGGGGGCCCTCGTCGTCGGCGCGTCGCACCTCGCCGCGCGCGCGTCGCCGGTCGTGGACCGCGCGTGGAAGGCGCTCGCGGGGCTCCTCGGGCCCGTGGACACGCGGACGGCGCTCCTGCTGGCGCTCTTCTCCGGCGTCGCGGAGGAACTGCTGTTCCGCGGCGCGCTCTGGCCGCACCTCGGGCTCGCCGGCACGTCGCTGCTGTTCGGGCTCGTGCACGTGCTGCCGCGCCGATCCCTCGCCGTGTACCCGGTGTTCGCGGCGCTCGTGGGCCTGCTGTTCGGCCTCCTGCGCGAGGGGAGCGGCAGCGTGCTGCCGCCGATGATCGCGCACGTCGTCGTGAACGGCACGAACCTGCTCCTCCTCGCGCGGCGCCCGTCGGCGCCGACGCTCGCCCCGTGACGGGCGGCCCCGGGACGGGCGGCCCCGCGCCGCGGCCGCGGCTGCTCGACCACCTCGCGGTCCTCGGGCTGCTGCTGCGGACCGTCGCGGGGATCGTGCCGTTCGTGCTGCACCTGCTGGTCGCGCCGTTCACGACGCCGCGTGCCCGCCGCCGCCTCGCCGCGCAGCTCCGCGCGCCCGCGCCCGCGCCCGACGAGGCGCCCGCGCCCGACCCCGCGGCGTGGGCCGGCAAGACCGTCTTCGTCGTGGCGGGGGAGCCCTCGGGCGACCGGCTCGCGGCGCGCGTCGTCGCGGCGCTCAAGGCCCGCGCGCCGGGCCTGCGGGTGCGCGGCTACGGCGGGCCCGCGCTCGCGGCCGCGGGCGCCGACCTCGACCGCTCCATCGTCGAGCACGCGGTCGTGGGGTTCGCGGCCGTCGTCGCGTCGCTGCCGACGTGGTGGCGGCTCTGCGCCGAGACCCTCGCGCGGTTCCGCGAGGCGCCGCCCGACGTGTTGCTCACGGTGGACTTCCCGGGGCTCAACCTGAGGCTCGCGCGGTGGGCGCGCCGCCGCGGCATCCGCACCGTCCACCTCGTCGCGCCGCAGACGTGGGCCTGGGCGCCGTGGCGCACGGGCCGCCTGCGCCGCGCCGTGGACCGCCTCCTCGTCGCGTTCCCGTTCGAGGCCCCGTGGTTCCGCGCCGAGGGCCTCGACGCGCGGTACGTCGGCCACCCGTTGTTCGAGGCGCCGCTGCCGCCCTCCGCGTCGCCCGACGCGTTGCCCGACGCGCCGCTCGTCGAACTGCGGCCCGGCAGCCGTCGCCGCGAGGTGCGGCGCCAGGGGCCGACCGTGCTGGCCGCGGCCGCGCGGGCCTCGCGTGCCGTGCCCGCGGCCCGGTTCGTCGTGCGGCTCGCGTCGGAGCGCGCGCGCGCCGCGTTCGACGCCGCGACGGGCGGCCCCGCGGCGCGGCCCGCCGGCGTCACGGTGCACGTGGGGCCCGGCGACCTCGGCGGGCCCGTCGCCGCCGCGCTGACGACGAGCGGCACGAGCACGGCGGAGCTGGCCGTCGCGCAGGTGCCGATGGTCGTGTTCTACCGGCTGCCGCTGCTGCTGCGGGCGCTGCGGCCCGCGTTCCTGCTGTCGCCGTGGTTCGCGATGGCGAACGTGCTCGCGGGCGAGCGCGTGGTGGAGGAGCGGCTCGTCGGCGCGTCCGACGGGCCGGCGCTCGGCGACGGGCTCGCGGCGCTGCTCACGGACCGCGCGCGGTGGACCGCGACGCGCGAGGCCCTCGGGCGCGTGCGCGCGCGCGTGACGCATCCCGACGTCGCCGACCGCGTGGCCCGGGCGGTCCTCGACGCGTAGGGCGTGAGATTCACGCCTTCGAGCGGACGATCAGGACCTCGCAGGGCGCGTGGCGCGCGACCTTCTCGGTGGTGGAGCCGAGGAGGAGGTGCATCACGCCGCTGCGGCCGTGGCTCGCGAGCACGACGAGGTCGGGTTTCCAGTCCTCGATGGCGTCGAGGAGGCCCGCGGCGGCGCCCGCGGCGACGACGACCTTCGTGTCGACGTCGAGGCCCGCGAAGTGGGTGGCCTTGAGCTCCTCGAGCTTCGTCTGGCCGTACGCGACGGCCTCGCCGAGGATGTCGCCCTCGCCGCGGAACGAGACCGGCGCCGACGGCGCCATGGGCAGCGGCGGGAAGAACAGCTTCTCCACGACGAAGACGATGCGCACGCGCGCGCCGGCCGTCCGCGCCACCTCGGCCGCGCGGACGACGCCGCGGTGGGCGAAGCCGCTGAGGTCCGTCGTGACGAGGATCTTCTTCCAGGCCATGCCCCCAGTCTAGCCCGGCGGGCGGTTCAGCGCAGGGCCCGACCGGTGGCGGACGTCCGGTGGCGGGCCACGGCGGCCGGCGGGCCCTCGACGACGAGCCGGCCGCCCGCGGGGCCCGCGCCGGGGCCCAGGTCGACGACGTGGTCCGCGAGACGGATCAGGTCCGGATGGTGCTCGACGGCCACGACGGCGTCGCCGCCCTCGGTGAGGCGGAGCAGGACGCGAGCGAGGTGCGCGACGTCGGCGGGGTGGAGGCCCGCGCACGGCTCGTCGAGCAGGTAGAGCGTGCGCGCGCGGCCCGCGCGGCCGAGGGCGGCGGCGAGGCGCAGGCGGAGGGCCTCGCCGCCCGAGACGCGTTCGGTCGCCTCGCCGAGCGGGACGTAGCCGAGGCCCACGTCGGTCGCGGCGCGGAGCGGGCGGCCCACGCCCTCGAGGTCGCGGAAGACGTCGGCGGCGCGGCCGAGGGGGAGGTCGAGCACGTCGGCGAACGACAGGCCCTTCACGCGCACGTCGAGGACGTCGCGGCGGAAGCGCCGGCCCTCGCAGACGTCGCACGGGGCCGCCAGCTCGGGCAGGTGGCGCAGGCGCACGGCGCGGCGGCCGAGCCCGCGGCACGCCTCGCAGCGGCCGCCGGGGACCGCCGTCGAGAAGCGCGCGGCGGTGAGGCCGCGCGCGCGCGCCTCGACGGTCGCGGCGAAGAGGTCGCGCAGGGGCGCGAGCACGCCGAGCACGCTGCCGGCGCTGGCCCGCGGGTGGCGCGAGGGCGCGCCCTCGGACACGCTCACGCGGTCGAAGCCGTCGAAGCCCTCGAGCGCGTCGAGGAGGTGCGAGGGGAAGGGGGCGCGCGCGAGCACGGCGCGCGCGGCGGGCGCGAGCACCTCGAGCACCAGCGTGCTCTTGCCCGCGCCGGAGACGCCCGTGACGCACGTGAGGCCCGGCGCGGCGAACGACGCCGTGACCCCCGCGAGCGTGCGGGCCTTCGCTCCGACGACGCGGATCGCGCCCGGGTGGCGGGGGGCCGCGCGCGGCGCCGCGGGCGGGCCGAGGAGCGCGCGCGCGATGGGGGCCGTGCCCGCCGCGAGCACCTCGGCGGCCGGGCCCTGCGCGAGGATGCGGCCGCCGTCGACGCCCGCGCCGGGGCCGAGCTCGACGACGTGGTCGGCGTCGCGCAGGACCGCGGGGTCGTGTTCGACGCAGACGACGGTGTTGCCCTCGGCGGTGAGCGCACGCAGGCGCGTGCGCAGGGCCCCGCGGTCGGCCGGGTGGAGGCCCATGGTGGGCTCGTCGAGGAGGAAGAGGAGGCCGCTCATGCGCGCGGCGCACGCGGCCGCGAGGCGCGCGCGGCGCAGCTCGCCGCCGGAGAGCGCGGCGGCGGGGCGGCCGAGGTCGACGTAGCCGAGGCCGACGTCGCCGAGGAAACGCAGCCGCGCGACGAGGTCGTCGCGGACCGGGCGCGCGAGCGCGCCCTCGGCGCCGCGGAGCACGAGGCCCGCGAGGCGCGGGGCCGCGTCGGCGACGGAGCCCGCGAGGAGGTCGGGGAGCGTCGTGCCCTCGACGCGGGCGGCGGCGGGGAACGGCGCGAGGCGGCGGCCCACGCACGCGTCGCAGGCCCGCTCGGTCGCGAACGGGGCCCAGCGGTCGCGCGCCTCGAGCCGCGCGAGGAGGCCGGGCTTCTTCGCGTCGCCGAGGAGGCGGCGGCGGGCGGGCTCGGGGAGCGCGGCCACGCGGTCGCGGCCCTCGAGCGACGCGGCGGCCATGGCGCGCGCGAAGGCCTTGGCGGCGTCGGCGCGGTCGGCCTTCGCGATGGCGGCGAGCACGCGCGCGCGGGCGCGCGAGAGGCGTTCGTCGCGCGGGAGCACGCGTTCGGGGTCGAGCCGCGGCACCGACCCGAGGCCCTGGCAGGTGGGGCAGGCGCCCGCGGGCCCGTTGGCCGAGAAGAGGCCCGGCGCCAGCGGGGGGTACGCGAGGCCGCACGTCGCGCAGAAGGGCCGGTCGGCGAAGGCGATCTCCTCCGCTCCCCCTGCGGCTCCCGGCGCGCCCGCGGGCGGTTCGACGAGCGCGGTGAGGACGCCGCCGCCCGTGCGGAAGCCCTGGTCCACGCTGTCGGCGAACCGGACGCGGGCGTCGGGGCGCACGACGAGGCGGTCGACGACGACCTCGACGCGCGCGTCGGGCGCGGCCTCGGGCGCGGGGGTCTCGTCGAGGCGGGCGAGCACGCCCGCGACGCGGACGCGGACGTACCCGTCGCGACGCGCGGCGGCGAGCGCGTCGGGGCCCGTGCCGCGCGGCGCGAGCAGGACGACGCGCGTGCCCGTCGGGCGCGCGAGCAGCGTCTCGATCACCTTCTCGGGCGCGACGGCGGCGACGGCGCGGCCGCAGGCCGGGCAGTGGGGGACCGCGGTGCGCGCCCAGAGCGTGCGCAGGCCGTCGAGGACGTCGGCGACCGAGGCGAGGGTCTCGCGGGGCCCGGGGGCGCGGCCGTCGAAGCCCGCGAGGACCGCCGGCGGCAGGCCGTCCACGCGGTCCACGTCGGGTCGGACGAGGCCCTCGGCGGCGCCCGCGCGCTCGAGGGTGCCGAGGAACCGGCGGCACGACTCGGCGCCCAGCGTGTCGAGGACGAGCGACGACTTCCCCGAGCCGCTGACCCCGCAGACCACCGTCCACGCGTCGCGCGGGAGGTCGAGGTCGAGGTTCCGGAGGTGGTGGGTCCGCGCGCCGCGGACCTGGATGGAGGGCACGGCCCGACGATAGCTCTGCGGTGCCTGGAACTCCGGATGAACTCGGGCCAACCGACGGAGAGCGGGTCGATTGGGAGAGGGCCTGTGGAACCTCATGTGGTCGCTTGACTGTCCGTTGCGACGCGCCTACCATCGGGACTTGGCTGCATGGAGCGCCGAAATGGAAGTTGATCCGTCTATCTTTATCGGTCTCGGCACGTTTGTTGCTGGCGGCGTGGCGAACGCATGGTGGAGTCGCGCTCGCCCGTTGATTCATCCGGTCGGTTGCTCGACGTCGACGCCCCCCAGAACCGTTGACGTTCCCGAGTCGCTTGAGTCGCTGGCTCGAGAGTCCGGGCTCGTGCCGGTGCTGCGGGCCGGATCGACGAAACTCGCGATCGCGAGCCGTGCGTATGGTCTTGCGTCCGAGGTTCTTGGGCAGTTGGAGTCCGCCGTCGATGAACTCCCCGGGATGATCTCTGCGTTCAAGAGTGCTGTATCGGATCAGGATCAGGTAGCTGCACTCGAGGCGGTGCTCACAAGCGCCATTATGTCCCGCGCGCTTGCTGATGCTTTCGGCCGGCAGCGGTTGACGCTCCGCCGCGATCCGATCGCGGGGCCGCAGAAGGTCGAAACCGTTAAGAGTCCGGACGGGCCCGGCTTCACAATCTACTTCCGGGACGGTTACACGACAATTGGCGATGAGTACTCCAAAGGCTCCGTTGCCAACGCGACCGACAGGCGAATCGAGCCCTTCGTACGCGCGATTTCCGTCTTGGACCGGGAGTTGATTCTGGAGGTCTTAGACTGGCTGCGCAACGACCTTCCTAAGCAGAAGGTCAACTGTGCGAAGGTGACCAAGAGCATTGGGGATCTCGTGCAGGAGAAGGAACAGTGGACTCTTGTGCTGGATGTTGCCAACTTCGGCGTCGCGCCGCTTTTGATCTGGCCAAACGCCGAACTTGAGGTGACGCATCGTTCGACTGGCGCTCGATTTCCCATGGATGCTCGGGTTGCGCTGGAGACTCCAGGCAAGCCGGGCGCTCGGGACCTAGTCGGTCCCCAAGTTCTGACCAGCGGCGGGAAGGTCCGGCTTTGGGCCATCTCAAACAAGGCGCAGGACGAGTTGGCGGACGGCAAGTCGATTCGTACGAGTTTTGAGTTGGGTACCGGCACGGTCCGGTGCCGGCTCCGACTGACTCGTCGTGGACTCTTGTGGCGGCGCTGGAAGTGGTCGGAGAAGTTTGGGTTTCGATCGACAGACGCCCCACCCCAGGACGACTCTCGTGCTGGTGCTGCGGGCGCCGGCGACGCCTAGCGGTGCACCACCGCCCAGTGCTCGACGATTCGGCTCCTCGGGCCGTCGCCGCCTTCGCCGAGGCCGCGCGCGCGTTCGCCGCGTCGGTGGACGCGGCCACGCCCGCGGGGTGGCTCCCGTTCGTGGGGCACGCGGCGCGCCACCTCGCGCGGCTGTACCTCCTCGGGATCGACCTGCCGACGTCCGAGCCCGAGGGCGAGACGTACGCGAGGCCCGCCTCGCCCGAGGTCGCGCTGCGCGCGGTGCTCGCCGAACGCGACGCCTACCACGGGATGTTCGAGCCCTACGAGGACGCGCCGGCGGAGGCCCGGTCGCTCGCGCGCGACCTCGCGACGGTCCACGTGGACGTGGGCGAGGGGCTCGCCGCGTTCGACGCGGGCGACGTGGGGGCCGCCGCGTGGGCCTGGCGGATGGCGCTCCGCGGCCGCGCGGGCGAGCACGCCGCGCACGCGCTGCGCGCGCTCCACGCGGTCCTCTTCGACGAGTGCTCGCCCGCCTACGCCGACGTCGAGGACCCGACGGGGCTGTCCGGGGTGTGAGGCGGGCGGGGCCTTCGCCCGCGCCGCCGGGGCGGCGCGGGCGGCGCGGGCGGCGCGTCAGACCGTCGCGCCGCGGACGTTGAGCGCGCGCTCGATCTCGGCCTGGCGCTCGAGGAGGCCGCGGCGGACGTGGGCGGGGAGGTCCTGGCGGGAGGCGAGGAACGCCTTCGACTGCTCGAGCGTGGAGCGCTCGACGAGGAGGCCCGGGAAGAGGTTCATGACGAACGCCTGGCCGAAGTGGAGGTCCTTCTCGGCCGCGACCGCGCCCACCTCGTCGAAGAACCGCGCCGCGAACGGGCGCAGCAGCTCGCGCTGGTGGGGCCAGTAGAACGCGCCCATGCCCTCGCGGAGCAGGTCGAGGCGGTCGCCCGCGTCGCCCTTGAACCGCACCCAGACCTCGGACTTCGAGGCCGCGTCGGGCGACGCCACGCGGGCGCGGAAGGCCGCGCGCTCGGCGCGCTCGCTGCGGTCGGAGAGCTTCTCGCGCTCGAGCACCGCCGCCGCCTTCGGGTGCCCGAAGGCCGACAGGCGCGTCACGAGGCCCCAGCGGCGCTCGGGGTCGAGCACGAGGCCGGCCACGTTCTCCTGGCCGTCGAGGAACGCGAGCAGCCGGTCGAGGGCCGCCGGCGTCTCCGACGTCGACGACATCACGTCGAACCAGACCTTTTGGAGGTCGGTCCCGGCGGGGGCGAGCGGCAGGTGCTGCGCGGCGAGCGCGCGCACCGCCTCGACCGCCGGGCCGCGCTGGGCGTCGGTCAGGTAGAGGTCGAGGACCGAGCGCACGTTGCGGTGCAGCGCCGAGAGGAGCTTGTCGTTCGTCTCGCGGCCGGCCTTCGCGAGGAAGAGGTCGACGTAGGCCATGGGGGCGGCCTGCGCGTCGCGCACCATCATGTAGACGGTGGACCACACCTCGGTCCGCAGGAACGAGGTGGGCAGCCGCTCGAGGTTCTCGGTGGCGTACCGCAGCGAGGCGGGGTCGAGGTAGGCCTTCGCGTAGGCGTGGTCCTCGTGGTTCACGAGGAGGAACGCCGGCGACTCGACGCCGACGAGGCCGTCCGCGCGGCCCTCGTCGCCCTCGACCGTCACGTCGGCCGTGCGCGAGAGGAACGGGTCGCCGCCGGGCCCGAGGGCGAACGCGGCCACCTTCACGCGGTGGGGGCGCAGCACGCCGTCGCCGTTGCCCGGCGTCTGCGTGATCCGCACCTCGCGGACCTTGCCGTCCTCGACGCGGACGTGGGGCACGAGCCCGTTCACGCCCGACGTGCGCAGCCACGTCTTCGACCAGTCGCCGAGGTCCTTGCCCGCCGCCTCGCCGATCGCGGCGAGGAAGTCGGCGAGGCGGGCGTTGCCGTGCGCGTTCGCGCGGAGGTACGCCGCCACGCCCGCGCGGAACGCGCCCTCGCCCACGTAGAACGAGAGCTGCTTGAGCACCGACGCGCCCTTGCCGTAGGTGATGCCGTCGAAGTTCGTGAACGCGTCCACCGTGTCCGCGACCTCGGTCGCGATGGGGTGCGTCGTCGGCAGCTCGTCCTGCCAGTACGCCCAGCGCTTCTCCTCCTGGCGGAACGCCTCGAAGCCGTCGGTGAAGCGCGTCGCCTTCACCATCGCCAGCGTCGCGAGGTAGGTGGCGAACGACTCGTTGAGCCAGAGGTCGTCCCACCACTCCATCGTCACGAGGTCGCCGAACCACATGTGCGCCATCTCGTGCAGCACGGTCACGGCGCGGTTGCGGCGCTCGCGCTCGGTGGCGGCGTGGCGGAACAGGAGGCGGTCGCTGTGCACGACGCACGCGACGTTCTCCATGGCGCCCATGTTGTAGTCCGGCACGAACACCTGGTCGTACTTGCCGTACGGGTAGGGGATGCCGAAGTACGCCTCGAAGAAGTCGAAGCCCTGCCGCGTCAGCTCGAACACCTCGTCCTGGTCGGCGTACGCCGCCATGGACTGGCGCACGAGGATCCGCGACGGGATGCGGGCCTGCGGGTCCTCGAACACCTTGTAGGGGCCCGCGCAGACCGCGATGACGTAGGTCGAGAACCGCGCCGTGCGCGCGAAGCGGTGCCGCGCGCGGCCCTCGCCGGCGTCCTCGCGCGCCGTCGCCGCGCCGTTCGCCACGACCACCCAGTCCGCGGGCGCCGTGACCGTCACGGCGTAGGTCGCCTTGAGGTCGGGCTGGTCGAAGCAGGGGAAGAAGCGGTTCGCGTTGAACGGCTCGCAGTCGCTGAAGACGTACTCGAGGCCGTCCGCCGGGTCCGTGGCCTTGTGGAGGCCCGAGCCGTCCTTGTCGAACGGGTTCTCGAACTCGATCACCACCGTGTTGCGGCCCTTGACGAGCGCCGCCGCCGGCAGCGCGACGCGGAACTTCCGGATCTCGAGGACCGCCTCCTCGCCGTTCACCGTGGCCGACAGCAGGCGCTTGCCCTGGAAGTCGAGGAACAGCCCCTCGGGCGCGCCGACGAGGTCGAAGTCCACCGTCACCTTGCCGCGGTACGTCGGGGACTTCGCCTTGAGGTCGAGGTCGAGCGCGTAGTCCACCCGGCCGACCTGCGCCTTGCGCTTGCGCGCCTCGACCTTCGTGAGGTGGGCGCGACCGTGCGCGGGGCCGAGGGTGGGAGACGACGAGGCGGCGTGGAGATGGCACATGGCGGGAAGCGTCGGATCCGGGGGGGGAGGGCCATGGGGGAGAGATCCGCCGCGGCCCGGGCGAAGCGCCCGACTGTACCCGCGCGCCGGGCCCGACCCGAGGGGGCGCCGCATCGGGCCGGGCCTCGCGTACCCCCGCCCCGGGCCGGGCCTCGCGTACCCGCAGGTCGCTCGACGTACCCCCGGGCTCCCCCGTGTCAGGTCGGGCGCCAGGCGGTCCGGACGGCGTCGGGGCCCGGGAGCCGCGACCAGCCGGGCTCGCCGAGCGGGCGGCAGTCGAGGATCTCGACGTGGTCGCCGCGCTCGATGGCGCGCACGCGGGTCTCGTCGTCGTCGGAGAGGGTGCGCTCGAGGAGGTCGAACGTGGGGCGGGCCCCGGTCGTGTCCAGGGACGTGAAGGCCCGGCGGCCCTTGAGGCGGCCGAAGGGCGACGTGACGCGGACGCGGCGGGGCGTCTCGGGCCAGGGGGGCGCGGGCGTCGGCGAGAGCGCGACGAAGGAGAACGTCAGCTCGTCGAGGGAGCGGCGCAGGATGCGGTTGACGCGCTTCACGCTCTCGGGGAGCGCCCAGCGGCGGACCTCGTGGTCGACGAAGCGGGGGTCGGGGTGGGGCGCGGCGATGCGGCCGTGGAGGTCCGGCGCGAGGACCGCGAGCGTGCCGGCCTCGGCGAGCGGCGCCGCGAGCGTGCGCAGGCGCGTGGCGGTCGCGTGGAGCGCGGGCTCGACGACGAGCAGCACGCCCGTCGGCGCGAGGCGCGTCGCGAGCGCGGCGAGCCACGCGCGGGCGGCGGCGTCGTCGCCGGGCGGGAAGGCCTCGTTCAGCGCGAAGGAGACGACGATCAGGTCGAACGGGCCGGCGGCGGCGGCGGGCAGCGCGTCGAGGCGGACGAGGTCGCCGACGACGGGCACGACGTCGAGGCCGACGAGGTCGGCGGACGACGCGACCTGCGCCGTGAGGGCCGCGAGCGCGGCCGCGGAGCGGTCCACCGCGACGAGGCGGACGGAGGTCGCGCCGAAGCGCGCGCGGAGGAGGTGGGCCGACGCGAGGCCCGCCGTGCCGAGGCCCGCGCCGAGGTCGAGGACGCGCACGCGGCCGTCCGCGCCGAGCGCGCGCGGGCGCGGCTCGAGGGCCTCGGCGAGGGCGAGGCGCGTGCGGACCCAGGTCTGCGGCGCGAAGTAGAGGCCGTAGGCGAAGCGCATCATCGCGTCGGCCGCGTAGTCGGGGAAGACGTCCGGGCGGCGGACGGTGAAGAGGTCGGAGAGGGCGCGCGCGGCCGGGATCACGCGGTCGATGGCCTCGCCCTCGGTGGAGCGCGGGGCGAGGGCATGGACGGCCTCGACGACGCCGCGCTCGAGGGCGGGCGGGTAGACGAGGACGGACGCGGGGTCGGTCGGGGCCTTCATCGGCCCGCAGGGTACGCAACGGGGCGCTCCGACGCGCCTGCGGGTCGTGGTGCCCGCGAGCGGTAGGATCGCCGCGCGCGGGCGACCCGGCCCGCCGCCCTGCCGCCGGAGCCCCGTGCGCGACCGCCGCCTCCTCTACGTCGCCGTCGCCGCGCGCGGGCTCTCCATCGGGCTCGTCGGGGTGCTGCTCGCGTTCCACCTCTCGAGCCGCGGCTTCGCGGAGGCCGACGTCGCGTGGGCGGTCTCCGCCGGGCTGTGGGGGATGGCGGCGTCCACGGCGGCGGTCGGCGCGTTCGCCGACCGCGTGGGCCGGCGGCGGTCCCTCGTCGCGCTCGCCCTCCTCTCGGCGCTGGGCGTCGTCGCGGCCACGTTCGCGCCCGACACGACGCTGCTGGTCGCGGGCGCGTTCGTCGGCATGCTCAACGGCGCCGGCCGCGACCGCGGCGGGCTGCCGTCGCTCGAGCAGCCGCTGCTCGCGTCCACCGTGGACGATGCGGGGCGCACGAAGGCCTTTGCGTACTACAACCTCACGGACGACGCGTGCCTCGCCGCCGGCCCGCTGCTGCTCGGGCTCCTCGGCCGCGTGGCCCCGGACCTCGTGCGCACGCCGCGCGCGATGACGACCGGCCTCCTCGTCGCGGCGGGGCTGATGGTCGTGGCGGCGGGGTGTTACGCGCGGCTCTCGCCCGCGGTCGCGGGCGCGCCGCGGCCGGCGCCCGTCCGGCTGTCGCCGGAGACGCGCCGGCGCGTGTGGCGGCTGTCGGCGCTCTTCGCGCTCGACGGCTTCGGGGGCGGGCTCGTGGTCGTGTCGCTGCTCGCGGTGGTGTTCCGCGACCGGTTCGGCACGTCCGCCGACGTCTTCGCGCTGCTCGTCTTCGGCTCGCGCATCCTCAACGCGCTGTCGCACCTCGGCGCCGCGTGGCTCGCGAAGCGCATCGGCCTCGTGAACACCATGGTCTTCACGCACGCCCCGTCGAGCGTGCTGCTGTTCACGGTGTCGATCGCGCCGTCGTTCCCCGTCGCGGCGGTGCTGTACCTGCTCCGCGAGGGCCTCGTCGAGATGGACGTGCCGACGCGCACCTCCTACCTCATGGCGATCGTGCGGCCCGAGGAGCGCACGCGCGTCGCGGCGATCACGAACCTCGTGCGCATGGCGTCGTGGGCCGCCGCGGCGTGGGTCGCCGGGCTCGTCATGCGCGACGTCTCGGTGCCGCTGCCGATCGCGATCGCCGCGGGCTGCAAGCTGCTCTACGACGGGCTCCTGTACGTGGCGTTCAAGCGCCTGAAGCCGCCCGAGGAGGGCGGCGCGCCCGCGTGACGGTGCCGCCGGGGGGCGCTCCGTCGGCCGGGCCCGCAACGCGCCGGGCCTCCCGTGCGAAAGCAGGGTGAAATGAGCCCCGTGACCGACCGCCCCTCCGATCCCCGCCCCGCCCCGCACCCGGAGGCCCGTCCCGGCCCGAACCCGGACGCGCTCTGGGCGCGCTACCGCGCCGGCGGCGATCCCGCGCACCTCGGCGCGTTCTTCGACGCGACCGCGCCGTCGCTCTTCCGCATCGCGCTCTCGCTCGTGCACGACGCGACCGCGGCCGAGGACGCGGTGCAGGAGACCTACCTCGCGGCCCTCGAGCACGCGGACCGCCACGACGCCGAACGGCCCGTGATGCCGTGGTTCGTCGGGATCCTGCGCGTGATGGTCAAGCGCTCGCGCCGCGACGTCACGCGCACGCCCGACCCGGTCCGCCTCGCCGCGGTGAAGGCGGCCACCGCCGCCGACGACCTCGGCGGCGAGGGCGAGGACGCCGAGCGGATCCGCCGCGCGATCGACGCGCTCGACGAGCCGTACCGCAGCGTCGCCGTGCTCCGGTGGCGTTACGGCCTCGAGCCGGCCGAGATCGCCGACGTGCGGAGCGAGAACCCGGGCACCACGCGTTCGTTGCTCTCGCGCGCGCTCGCGCAGCTGCGCGAGGCCCTCCGCGGCGCGCCCGCGTTCTTCCGGCCGCCCCGGGGCGCGCGCGCCCTCGACGCGGTGCGCGCCGCCGTGCTCGCGAGGGGGGCCGCCCTGCGGCCGGCCGCCGCGGCCGCGGGGGTGGGGGCGGGCGTGTTCGGGCTCTCGGTCCTCGCGAAGGCGGGGATCGCCGCGGCCGTCGTCGCCGCGGTGGCGGTCGGGGTCGTGGTGACGCGAGGCCCGGGCGCTCCCGACCGCTCCGCGTCGTCGTCGGCCGCCGCGCCCGCGGCGCCTGCCGCCCCGACGGCCGGCCCGTTGGCCGGCTCGGTGGCCGGCCCGGCGTCCACCCCGCCGGCCGGGCCCGCGACGGTGCCGCCGGTCGAGCCGCCGGATTCGCCGCCGGTCCCTCCGCTCGACCCGCCGCCGACCGACGCGCTCCCGCCCGCGCCGCCCGACCCCGTCCCGCCCGCGCCGACGCCGCCCGCGACCCTGCCGCCGGACGGGCCCGTCGACGATGCCGCGCGTCCGCCGCTCGTCGAGCCGGAGCGCCCGCGCGCGGAGGACCCGGCGCCGCTGCCGCCGCCGAAGCTGACCCCCGAGGACCCGATGCCGCCCGCCTCGCCCGCCGCGCCGGCCGCGCCCGCCCAGGCCGCGCCGCCGCCGGCCGACGCCGACCCGCACGGCGTCGGTTCGGTGCTCGGGAAGCGCATCAACGGGGCGATCGACCGCGGCGTCGCGTACCTCCGCTCGACCCAGCTGCCCGACGGCTCGTGGGGCGTCGTCGAGGGCAACGCGGCCTACGACGGCAAGCCCGCGGCCGGCGGCGCGTACACGCACCCGGCCGGGCCCACGGCGCTCGCGCTCTACGCGCTGCTCAAGAGCGAGGTGCCCCTCGACGACCCGCAGGTGCGGCGCGGGTTCGCGTTCCTGCGCACGCGGCACCGCGTGCCCGGCGGCGCGTACGAGCTGTCGGCGCTGCTGCTCGCGCTCACCGCGACGGCGGCGCCCGTCGACAAGCAGGGCGCGCGCGACGACGAGCCGACGTCGCGCCTGCGGTTCCCGGCCGGCGAGTGGCGCGCGTGGGCCATGCGCGTCCACGAGGAGCTCCTCGACCGCCGGGCTCGCGCGAAGACGCAGGGCTGGCGGTACCAGCTCGAGAACGACGTGAAGAGCGCGCCCGCGGGCGGCAACGAGGACCTCTCGAGCACCCAGCTCGCCGCGCTGGCCCTCGCCGCGGCGGAGCGCTGCGGGATCAAGACCGACAGCCGCGTGTGGAGCGACATCATCGCCTTCACGCTGCGCCAGCAGGAGCCGACGGGCCCGGCGCACCCGCGCGCCGTGGTCGTCGGCACCGCGGGCGGGACCGGCGTCGCCGACCACGCGCGCGGCTTCGCGTACATCCGCTCGGACCGCCTCGACCCCGACGAGGGCGCGGCCACGGGCGGCATGACCGCGTGCGGCATCGCGACGCTGCAGCTCGCCCGGTACGTCCTCGCGCAGCGCCAGGACAAGGGCCTCGCCCGCGACGCGGCCACGATCCAGCAGGCGATCTGGGACGGCCTCGCGTGGCTCGACCTCCACTGGTCGCCGTACAAGAACCCGCAGAAGCGCGCGATCAACGTCTACCACGTCTACTACCTGTACTGCATGGAGCGCGCGTTCGACCTGCTGGGCAACCACCGGCTCGGCCCCCACTTCTGGTACCCCGAGATGGCCGAGCAGCTGCTGGCGCGCCAGGGCAAGACCGGGTTCTGGGACAGCGCCTCGACGCACAAGCCGCGCGGCGTCCTCGACACGGCGTTCGCGCTCCTCTTCCTGCGGCGCTCGACGCGGATCATCCAGTTCCCGTCGCTGACCGACCCGAGCGACACGCCCCCGGCCGACCAGCGCGGGAAGTGACGCGGCGGGGCACGCGACCGCGGGTCACGGGACCGCGGGGCCCGGCGGCCGCGACCGACGCACGGCGTGATACGTTCACCGCCGTCCGCGCGGGGAGGTCGTCGTGATGGCCCGGAGGGCGCTGCTCGTCGCCGTGTTGCTCGCCGCGGTCGCCGCGGTCCTGTGGCAGACGGGGGTGTTCGGCACCGCCGCCGAGCCGGTCGCCGAGGTCGGCGACGACGGGGCCGCGGCGGACGCCGTCGCCGCGCCGGGCGCCGGCGAGGCCTCGGCGCTGGCGGCGGGGCGCGTCGGGCCGCGCGCGACCACCGGCGGAAAGGTCATCGCGCGCACGCCGCCGCCCGCGACGGGGGCGCCGCGGGTCACGGGGCGCGTGGTGGACGCGACGGGCGCCGCGGTCGCCGGCGCGCGCGTCGTGACGATGTCGGAGCAGGTCACGCGGGCGCTCACGCTCGAGGACCTCGGCGCCGAGGGTGTGGCGGCGTTCGACGCGGTCACCGGCGCGGACGGGCGGTTCGTCGTCGGCGTCGCGCCGGACGCGCCGAGCCACGCGCTCGTGGCGCTGACGACCGCGCTCGCGATGGCCTACCTGCCGGGTGTCCGCGCGGGCGACGACGTGACGGTGACGGTGGACGCGGCGGGCGAGGTCACGGGGGTCGTCACGGACCTCCAGGGCGAGCCGGTGGCCGGCGCGACGGTGACGTGGGTCACGTTCCTCGACGCGTGGATGGTCGAGACCGTCGCCACGACCGGCGCGGGCGGGGCGTACCGGCTGGCGCCCGTGCCGTCGATGCGCGCGCGCGGCGCGCGGGGCACGCTGGTGACCGCGGTGCACGTGGCGGCGGAGGGCTTCGCGCCGCTCACCGTCGCGCCCACCCCGCCCGAGCCCGGGCGGACGCGGGAGCAGCCGCTGGTGTTGACCCGCGGGCAGACCGTCGTCGGGAAGGTCGTGGACGGCGAGACCGACGCGCCCGTCGCGGGCGCGCGCGTGGTCGCGTGGGCGGCGGAGGGGTGGGCGGCGGTGCAGCGCCCGTTCCCCGCGGGGTCCTCGGCCCTGGCGTCGAAGTGGGCCTCGCCCCGTCTGGGCGAGGCGGTCACCGATGCCCAAGGGGCGTTCCGGATCGAGCGCGTGCCGAGCCGCGGGTTCCACCCGTCCTACTCGCAGCAATGGGGCGAGGACGGTCCGCAGGTGGGGTTCGTCACCGCGGTGCTCGAGGGCGCGTGCGCGACGACCGACGACCTCGGGCTCCGCGACGAGGGCGCGACGCAGGAGGTGGTGGTGAAGGTGTTCGGCGCGACGACCCTGACCGGCCGCGTCGTGGGGGCCGACGGCAAGCCGATGGCGAAGGTCGCGGTCGACGCCGTGACGCCCGGCCGCGATGCCGGGTGGCTCCCCGCCGCGCTCCTCGGCGCCGAAGGGCCGCCCGCGATCCCGACGACGGGCGACGACGGGGTGTACCGGCTCGTGCGCGTGCCGGTCTCGCGGACGAAGGACGACGACGTGAAGGTCGTGGGCCGGGTGATCGTGCGTTCGCCGGCCTTCGGGCGGCGATGGAGCGAGGACGGCGACGGCACCGTCACCGTCAAGGCGCGGGCCGGCGCGCCGGTGGTCGTGCCGGAACTCGTCGTGAAGCCGCCCGAGGGGGCGACGTCGCTGTCCGCGCGCGTGCGCGTGCTCCGGCCGGACGGCACGCCCGTCTGGGGGGCGATGGTCGGCCCGGTCGAGCGGATGCGCGGGACGAACGAGCGGACGGACCGCGAGGGCGTCGTCGTCGTCATGTTCGCCTCGCCGCCGCAGCGGCCGATCACCGGCCCGCAGGCGGTGCGCGCGACGCTCTCGGGGTTCGCGCCCACCGAGGGGAGCGTCACGCCGACGGCGGACGGGACCGCCGAGCTCACGATCACGCTCGCGGTGGGGCGGACGCTCACCGGGCGGGTCCTCACGGCGGACCGCGCGCCCGCGAAGGACGTCGCCGTGCAGGTCGGCGACGGCGCCGTGCCGATCGCCCAGGTGTTCCCGGAGCCGCCGGCCGCGCGCGGCGCCATCGTCCCGGCCGCGGCGCTGCCCCGGACGCGCGCGCGGTTCTGGGGCTCCGCCCTGACGGACGAGGAGGGCCGGTTCACGATCCGCGACCTGCCCGGCGGCGCGTGCCACCTGCTCGCGCAGGGGCCGCCCCCGGCGGGCGCGCCCGCGGCCCGCCCGCGCGTCACGCTCTCGGACGTGCCGACCGACGCCGCGGACGTCGAGGTCGTCCTCCCCGCCGGCGTCGCCGCGCCGACGGGCGGCCTCGCGGGGAACGTGCGCGACCAGGTCTCCGGGCGGCCCCTCGTGCGGATGACGGTGGCGGTCAGGATGGACGCGACCGTCGTCGCCGCGGCGGGGTCCGGCGAGGAGGAGGTGGACATGCCGCAGCCGCGGGGCAGCGGCGGCATCCGGTCCCTCGGGCGGTTCGAGTTCACGAGCGTCCCGGCCGGGACGGTGACCCTCGTCGTGACGTCGCCGCAGTACGCGCCGACGACGGTGTCGGTCGTGGTGCGCGCGGGCGAGACGACCTCCGTGCCGACGATCGAGCTCTCGCGCGGGATCACCGTCCGCGGGCGCGTGCGCGCGCCCGACCTCGGCGCGGCCGGCGGCGCCCGCCACCTCGCGTTCGCGCCGCTCGACGGGGGCGCCGGCGGCGGGTGGCGGTCGGTCGAGGTGGCGCCGGACGGCGGCTACCAGCAGAGCGGCTTCGTGCCCGGCCGCTACCGCGTCACGTCGTGGGTGGAAGGCGCGCGGCACGACGCGCCGGTCACCGTGCCGGCCGAAGGCACGGTGCTCGTCGTGCCCGAGGGGACGACGACGGTCGGCTTCGACCCGACGCTGGTCGTCGCGGGGACCCTCCGGCTGTCGTGCCTCGATCCGCGGTTCCCGCCCCAGGGGGCCGTCGATCCCGGCGCCGCCGCGGACGAGTCGCGGCGTTTCGCCGCCGCGTGCCGCGTCGTCGTCACGGACGGCGCCGGCACGGTGGTTGCCGAGCAGACGGGCGGCTTCGCCCGCGGCCAGCCCGGGCCCATCGGGTGGCTGCCGCTCGTGCCCGGCACGTACAAGGTGCGCGTCGAGCTGCCGGGCGAACCGGCGAAGGAGTCGTCGGTCGAGGTCGGCGAGCGACAGACGGTCGAGCTCGCGATCGGGGGCGCCACGCCGCCGAAGTGAGCGTCGTCGCGCGGGCGAGCGGGCCTCGCGTCCCGGGGCGGGGGGTGCGTCAGGCGCGCAGGAACGCGCGGAGGTCGCGCTCGAGGAAGTGCACGCGCGCGCGCGCGACGTCGAGGGTGCGGCGCGCGCGTGCGGTGCGGCCGCGGGCCGCGCGGGCCGCGGCGGCGACGGGCGCGCGGACGATCTCCCAGAGCGAGCGGGCGACGACGCCGGTCTTGAAGGCGACGGCGAACGCGGCGTAGGCCGCGGGGGCCATGCGCTTGCGCTGGAAGCGGAGGATCCCCTGGAGGAGCGGGAGGCGCGTCTCGCCGCCCGCGATCGACGCGGACGCGCCGCCGTGGTGGACGACGGCGGGGGCGTCCGCGACGAAGTGGACCGCGGCGCCGGCGCGGGCGGCGCGCCAGCAGAGGTCCACGTCCTCGACGTAGAACGGGTAGAGGGGGTCGAAGCCGCGCAGGCGCTCGAGGACGTCGCGGCGGACGACCATGGCCGCGCCGGCGACGGCGTCGACGGGGCCGGTGGTGGCGGCGAAGCCCTCGTCGCGTTGGCGACGCGAGGCCCGGCGGCCGACGTGGAGCCAGGCGAGCGGCGTGTACTGGTGGAGGAGCGCGGCGGCGGTGGGGAAGCCCCAGACCGCGCGCTGCGGCGCGCCGTCGGTGCCGACGAGCGGGGGCGACGCGACGCCGACCTCGGGGTGCGCGTCGAGGTAGCGGAGCACGTGGGCGAGCGCGCCGGGCCCCGCCTCGGTGTCGCTGTTGAGGAAGACGACGGCGCGGCCCTCGACGTGGGGGAGCGCGGCGGCGTTGCCGCGGGCGAAGCCGAGGTTCGTCGCGTTGCGCACGAGCACCACGTCGGGGTGCTCGGCCGCGACGGCGTCGGCGGAGCCGTCGGCGCTGGCGTTGTCCACGCAGACGACCCGCGCGACGAACGGCGCGCAGGCCGCCGGGACCGCGGCCAGCGCGCGGAGCGTGAGCGCCCGGGTGTTCCACGACAGGACGACGACGGTGAGGTCGGCGGGGGCGGCCACGGCCGCGAGCCTACCCGCAACGCGCCGGGCGGTACGATCCCGCGCCGTGCCCGACCCGCGCCCCCTCGACGGCCGTGCCCCCGCCCCGTCGCGCGCGCGTGCCGTCGCGACCGCGTGGGTCGCGGCGCTCGCCGTCGTCGGGCTGGCGGCGCTCGCCGAGCGCACGTGGCTCGGGAGCGACCTGCCGCTCGCCGCCGCGCCGCCGCCGCCCCCGTCGGCGGACGCGCCGCGCGCGCGGCCGTCGAGCCCGTTCCTGCTGGTGGTG